>JBAXRM010000015.1:0-46793 GCA_037131225.1 Nostocales cyanobacterium ELA583
TGGGGGTGGGGTTCTTGTATCTCACTCAACCGAGAACCGCTATATTCTTTGTCTTATAATTACCTCCTGAATATGGGTGTGCTGTAAACTTTTATTTATCAACGCTTTTGATTTCTTTCAGCAAGCCTTATATAGGTCTGACTTAATCCTCACTTCCCATTTTTTACCTACTTGCTGAATTTGCAGCGATTTACAAGAATGGATGAATTTTACAAAACTACCCCCAATCTGTAATTGTTTAATTTGTTCAGTGATTGGTTTACCATATTGCTGATAGAATTTACTACCCAAAATACTAATATCAACAGATTCATGATCATCTATTATGATTAAATCAGTGATAATATCCTTGATAGCTTGTTCTAAATCTGTATGAGAATTAATAGTAGATAATACTTGTGATATTGTCGTTTGGGATTGTGAATTATCCCCACTATTTTCTGATGGTGGTTGATGATATTCAAATAGGGTGAGATATAATTCAGATTTTTCATCAATTTGATGAACTACAATCTCAGATGGATAATTAATAAATACCTCTCTGGCTTTCTTCCCAGGAAAGTGATGAGCAATAATTTGACTAATAGTTAATTGATGTTTACTTTTAAATAATTTAGATAGAATTGAAAGTTTAACCCAATAGCTTGTAGTTTGCTTTTGCTGTATTTTTATTAAACTCTTAATTTGGAAAATAAACTGCTCTATAGATGGTATTTCTGGTAGAGGTTTGAGGGAATAATTAATAATTTCACTGGTGGTACTATTGAATAATTTAATATTTTCCCCATGCTGACTGACTTGATAAACTAATATGCCATTTTGCTGTAGTATATTACATAGGTTTGTCATGACTTTATCTGATGAACAAACAAAAACTTCTTTAACATTTGGATAGCGTTCATGAATAGAAGAACCAAGAGCAATCATTTTACCATCAGCATTATCTCTTCCAGCGGGAACATGAATTAAATCATAACCACGTTCATGTAATTCTATATCTAATTTTCCACGATTTGACCAATTAGCAAAGGCAATTTTAACTTGTAAGGGACAATGACAAGTTGTACTTAAAAACTTTTCTGTATTGGCATTAAGTTGCAGATTTTCTGCATCTAAAAGCAAAATGGTTATCCCATTAAATTGTCGCTGGAGTAAATGTGTAGTATTTAAATCAGAACTTTCAGGATTTAGCTGGTGAATGGAGGCAATTAAATCTGATACTATTTGGGAATCAAAAGCTGTATTAACAAGAATTGCTTTGAGTGAAGATTGCAATTTTTGTAATAACTCATTCCAGGTTTGAGTTGGAGTGAGTATGGCTTGAAATTTTGTAATGAACGCTGATTGATTGGTAGATATTTGCCAGTTAATAGTTCGATATTTTGCAATCAATAAGTCTGGTTGCTGTTGTTGAATAGCAACAATTGATTGACAAATCTCGACGGAGATTTTTTGTAATAGGACAGAATCATGATAGGACATGGCTTACATCGTACAGTAGAGCATCCTGGATATTCGGTCTCAAGTCTGGAAATATATTTTCCAGAGATCAACCTTCAGTAACTTCTATAACTTTAACTGTTACCTTACCTTGTGCCAACTGAATCACTAAATTTTCTCCTAGAGTTAATTCTGATACAGAATGAGGAATGATGCCATTTTTACGGCTCACTACGGCATAACCACGCTGTAATACAGCTTTAGGGTCAATGCTGGCTAATTTTTGCCGCAACATTTCTAAGTGTTGGCTGGCTTGTTGTAATTGTCCCGTTGTTATCTGTACTAATTCTCGATGTTGCCAAGATAATTTTGCTCTTTCCTGTTCTACTTGTCTATCTAAGCGCAATTGACGTAACCGATGTTTTAATCCCTGTAGCTGCTTTTCCCTAGCGACTAATGATGAATTCACCACTATATATAAGGTTGTAATTCTCTGTTGATGTTGAAGTTGTAAATCAGACAGTGCAGGAACAACGGTTTCTGCTGCGGCTGTGGGTGTATGTACGCATAAATCGGCAACTAAATCTGTTAAGGATTCATCTCTTTGATGCCCAATCCCAGTAATAATGGGAATAGGACAATTAGCAACAGCCATAATGACTCTTTCATCATTAAAACAAGCTAATTCTTCAACTGCACCACCACCTCTAGATAAAATTAATACTTCAGCACGACCATCTTTTTTGACTCGTTCGATAGCTTGAACTATGGATACCGGTGCTTGTTCTCCTTGGACTGTAGCGGGGGAAAATAGGATGTGTAAGCCGGGGTATCTCTGTTTGAGAGTTTTTTGAATATCACCCCAAGCGGCGGCTGTGGGAGAAGTGACAACAGCGATAATTTGAGGATGTGGGGGAAGGGATCTTTTTCTGTCTGGATCAAATAGTCCTTCAGCTTGTAAGCGATTCTTAAGTTGTTGGTAGCGTAAAGCTTGTAAACCAACGCCCGCAGGTAAAGCTTGCCAAATAGTTAATTGATACTCTCCTCGCTGAGGATAAATGCGGATACTGCCTAAAATAATTAACTGTTCACCAGCAATAGGCATTTGTGCTAATTTTGCTACTTGACTATTCCAAGCTACGCACTTAATAGAGGCTGTACCATCAGGATCTTTTAATGTAAAAAATAAGCCCGTTCGATGATGATTAGCACTGGAAACTTCTCCAGTTATCCACACTTGTTTAAGAATTTGATCTTGTTCTAATAGTAATTGTAGATAGTCTGTTAAACCAGCTACGGAAAGGGCGGTATCAGGAAAGTCAAAAGGCATATAGAAGGAGTCAGGAGTATGGCTTGGTGGCAATCTGGTTGAGGATGGAAAACTGTAATAGACATCTGATAGAAATTAAATATGCATGATCTGAAACCCTTGTAGAGACGTTCCATGGGTAGGGATTCTCGGCTCTACATTCATTCCTAGAGATGTCTAATGAATAATCTTTGTTTAATTAATGGTTATTTGTTTTTTATGTTCTCAATTTATATCATACACTTTTACAATTGTTTTGCTTAAAAAATTAGTTTCATTCTTGTGTTTCATCAGTATAATCTGGTCTTTTCCTACTTTTTGATTATCCCACTTTGACAGAAGAGGGTTAATATGAAGTTGCATAGAATAAAATATTAAGAATAATTGAACACAGATGAACACAGATAAATACAAATGAGGATGTAGTATAACTTAACTTTTTGTTAAGGTGTAACATTTAAGGATACGGAAGGTGGGATTTAATTACAAATTATTTAGCGATTTGTCTAATTAATTCTATCCAATTACTTATTTTGTCCATAATTCAATTTTCGTGTTAGCTTCTGTAAGAAATGTGTGTAACACTGGTAAACTACCTCAAACTATTTTTTAATGGGAGGTCAGGTGATGGCTATAGCTACCATTAATCCCACTACGGGAGAAACGCTCAAAACCTTTGAACCGCTAAAAAATGGAGAAATTGCGGCTAAATTGGATGTGGCAGGAAAGGCTTTTGAAAAATACCGTCAGACGAGTTTTGCCCAGCGATCGCATTGGTTAGAACAGGCAGCAACTATTTTAGAGCAAGAAAAGGCAGATTTAGGGAAATTGATGACTCTGGAGATGGGAAAACCATTAAAAGCAGCGATCGCTGAAGTCGAAAAATGCGCCCTTGTTTGTCGTTATTACGCTGAAAATGCCCCTGATTTTCTAGCTGATGTCACCATCAAAACCGATGCTAGTCATAGTTTTGTAAAATATCAACCTTTAGGGGCAATTCTCGCCGTCATGCCTTGGAATTTTCCATTTTGGCAGGTTTTTCGGTTTGCTGCACCTGCACTGATGGCAGGCAATGTGGGACTACTTAAACACGCTTCTAATGTGCCACAATGCGCCCTGGCAATCGAAGATATTATCAGCCGTGCGGGCTTTCCCACAGGTGTATTTCAAACATTGTTAATCGCTGCTGCTCAAGTTGCCGATTTAATGGCAGATGATCGAGTTAAAGCTGCTACTCTCACAGGCAGTGAACTAGCCGGAATATCTCTTGCTATTGCATCTAGTAAACAAATCAAAAAAACTGTTTTAGAATTGGGTGGCAGTGACCCATTTATTGTTTTAGAAAGTGCAGATATAGAAGCAGCCGTTACCACCGCAGTCACAGCCCGAATGTTAAATAATGGGCAATCTTGTATTGCTGCTAAACGGTTTATTATTGTGGAATCTGTGGCTGATCAATTTGAAAAACTGCTGTTAGAAAAATTTCAAGCTCTGAAAATTGGCAATCCGATGTTACCAGATACAGATTTGGGACCATTGGCAACTCCTGATATTCTCGAAGAATTAGACGAACAAGTTAAAAATGCTGTCGAAAGTGGGGGAAAAATTCTCACAGGTGGACATCCTTTAACAGAAATGTCGGGGAACTTTTATCCGCCTACAATTATCATAGATATTCCTGTAGATACACCAATTGCTAAAACTGAATTTTTTGGGCCTGTGGCATTATTATTCCGAGTTCCTGATATCAATACTGCTATTAAATTAGCTAATGATAGTCCTTTTGGTTTGGGTGCAAGTGCATGGACACAAAATACAGAAGAACAAAATCGCCTAATTCAAGAAATTGAAGCCGGTGCAGTATTTATTAATAGCATGGTCAAATCAGATCCCCGTTTACCTTTTGGTGGTATTAAGCGTTCTGGCTTTGGGCGAGAGTTGAGTATTCAAGGTTTACATGAATTTGTGAATGTGAAAACTGTTTGGGTGAAGTAATAACCAAGGAGTCAGGAGTCAGGAGTCAGGAGTCATAAGAAAGAAAAAAGAAGAAAATTAACCAGTTCCCAGTTCCCAGTTCCCAGTTCCCAGTTCCCAGTTCCCAATCTACAATTACCAATTACCAAAATTTATGAATACCGCAGAATTGTTAGTACAGTGTTTAGAAAATGAAGGAGTTCAATATGTTTTTGGACTTCCTGGTGAAGAGAACTTGCACGTTTTAGAAGCTTTAAAAAACTCATCAATTCAGTTTATTACCACTCGTCATGAACAGGGTGCAGCTTTCATGGCTGATGTTTATGGTAGATTAACAGGGAAAGCAGGAGTATGTCTTTCTACTCTTGGTCCTGGGGCAACTAATTTAATGACTGGGGTAGCAGATGCTAATTTAGATGGTGCGCCATTAGTGGCAATTACTGGGCAGGTGGGAACAGATAGAATGCACATTGAATCCCATCAATATTTAGATTTGGTGGCTATGTTTGCCCCGGTGACTAAGTGGAATAAACAAATAGTTAGACCAAGTATAACACCCGAAGTTGTCAGAAAAGCCTTCAAGCGATCGCAAACAGAAAAACCCGGTGCAGTTCACATTGACTTACCAGAAAATATTGCCGCCATGCCCGTAGAAGGCAAACCTTTAAACAAGGATAATAGCGAAAAAACCTATGCTTCTTTTGCTAGTATTCGCGCCGCTGCTGGGGCAATTTCCCAAGCTGTTAATCCCATAATTTTAGTAGGAAATGGAGCAATTCGCGCTAAATCTAGCGATGCAGTTACTCAATTTGCTACCCAAATGAATATTCCTGTTGTGAATACTTTTATGGGAAAAGGTGTCATTCCCTATACTCATCCTTTAGCACTTTGGTCTGTAGGATTACAACAACGAGATTTTATTACCTGCGGTTTTGATAATACTGATTTAGTTATAGCAATTGGCTATGATTTAATTGAATTTTCTCCTAAAAAATGGAATCCTGAAGGGACAATTCCTATTATCCATGTTGCGGCAACTTCTTCGGAAATTGATAGTAGTTATATTCCTCAAGTGGAAATAGTTGGAGATATTTCTGATTCCCTGAATGAAATATTAAAATTAGCAGACAGACAAAATAAACCCAATCCTTATTCTATTAGTTTGCGTTCTAACATTCGGGCTGATTACGAGGAATACGCCAAAGATGATGAATTTCCGATTAAACCGCAAAAATTAATTTATGACTTGCGGCAAGTGATGGGACCAGATGATATTGTTATTTCTGATGTTGGCGCCCATAAAATGTGGATTGCTAGACATTATCATTGTCATAGTCCTAATACTTGCATTATTTCTAATGGTTTTGCGGCTATGGGTATTGCTATTCCCGGTGCATTAGCAGCAAAATTAGTCCATCCAAATCGTAAAGTTGTAGCTGCCACTGGTGACGGCGGTTTTATGATGAATTGTCAAGAATTAGAAACAGCATTGCGAGTAGGAACACC
Source organism: Nostocales cyanobacterium ELA583 (assembly GCA_037131225.1). Lineage (GTDB taxonomy): Bacteria > Cyanobacteriota > Cyanobacteriia > Cyanobacteriales > Nostocaceae > Dolichospermum. The sequence goes on from JBAXRM010000015.1 coordinate 6,230, forward strand.
ATTTGTAACTTTGATTTTTAATGATGGTGGCTATGGTTTAATTGAGTGGAAACAAGAAAATCAATTTGGTCCTGGTAACTCTTCTTTTGTCCATTTTGGTAATCCTGATTTTGTCAAATTTGCCGAAAGTATGGGATTAAAAGGTTATCGAGTGGAATCTGTTGCCGATTTTATTCCTTTACTCAAAGAAGCACTCGCGCAAGATGTACCAGCAGTCATAGATTGTCGCGTAGATTATCGAGAAAACCGTCGTTTTACTCAGAAATCTGGTGATTTAAGTTGCCAAGTTTAATTACTTGTAGGGGCGGGATTTTCCCGCCATTCAAAGCATTTTTATTTACAGTTTATAATAATAGCGATCGCATAAATAAAATTTACTTTTCACAAAACTCAAAAAGCACATTGGATTTTTGGAAATACCTGACATAAAAATGTATAATTAACCATTGTAACTAATAAAGCTTCATAAAAGAGCGAAATTATGAACAGTTATCAGTGGGTTATTATTTTTGATCGTGCTGGGATTAAACACTACATTAATAGGATGTGCTCCATATCCCAATTGTGAAATTAGTTAATGAGTATGTACAGCAGTGTTTAACTATAGCGTTTCTCGGTTGAGTGAGATACAAGAACCCTACACTACACCCAACCCCCTCATCGCTTGCGATGAGGGAGCTATGATTTACCTCATTCAAGTGCATACCGCTATATTGGGAGAAGTCAGGCTATGCGTAATTTTAGGAGTTGGGTTAAGGATAATTTGTAATTGCTATTCTGTAAATTTGCAAAATTAAGGTTTAATTGGCACGAACTCGTATTTGTCAGTTCCAGGTTTTTGTTGAACTTTGATTAAGAAGATGTTATTGTTTATGCGATCGCCTGATTGTAAAAAATGAATTTTTCCTGTCACACTATCAACTGAAAAATTGTAACTGCTTAATAGATACTTTGCATGAAGATTCAGCAAAGTGAAGCATTAGCAGCTATTTATTTTTGCCAAGACCTCCAGTTTCTTGAAGCTGTCTTATCATATTTTTACCTTGTTCTGTCTGAAGTAGATTTGCATACGCTTCACCAGCTTTCTGCTCTTCTTGAGCATTTTTCTTAATCACTACTATTAAATCACGAGTGAGAGGATACTTAGTATCTTGTTTAAATACGTCAGGATTCAGTTTATTACGATTTCCATCACGACATTGACTGTGGGGTACTGGTGGATGCAAGTATGGAGGTACGAAGCTTTGATTATTTGCGGAAATGAGAGGTAAAGATTTAATACTGCATTGCGGCACAATTTCTGATGCTGAAGCATAATAAATACCACCTTTATCTTTTTTATCTTCTGGTACTTTATCCTGGGATACTTTTTGAATTGCCTCACTAGTTCCCTCTACAATTTGAACATTTTCAAAATTTTGAATTCCCACAATTTTTTTAAATTCTCCTGTAGTACCTGAATTATCATTACGTGAATAAGCTTTAATTGGTATATCTGGACCCCCAAACTTGCTCCAATTATCAATTTTACCAGTGTAAATAGACTTCAAGTTTTCTACACTCAAAGGATCAATATTTAGTTCGGGATGAACTGCTACTGCGATAGCATCTTTCGCTACTAGAATTCCTATAAGAGAAAATTTTTGCTTTTTTGCTTGCTCAAGTTCCGAGTCCGAAACTGGGCGAGAAGAAAGAGCAAAAGCAATTTTTCCCTTGATTAGCTTTTTAATAACTACCGCAGAACCTACTTCTGTATCAAGATATTGTTCATTATGTTTGAGTAAGTTAAAATTAGGCCAAGCTATTTTGATTTCTGTCTCTAGTTTTGGGTAGATAGGAACCCAAGATGTACTTGCATCATATTCAAATATTCCTGAAGGAATGCTAGAACTGGAAAGATCAGAAAAATTCTTCTTTGATTTAGGTGGATATGTATATTGCTGACTTACTGAAGTAATCTTTTGTTCAGGCTTATTAACATCTCCAGACAAGTTAATCTGAACCCGATATAACACAAATCCGATAATACAAAAACATATACCTATTGACAAATATCCTATTTTTTTGGATTTTTCTATAGGGTTTATTATTTTATGTATTACATATTGTAAAAAATTTATTTTAGTCCAACTTGGAGGATATTTGGTCTGTTCATTAGGTGGTACAAATACACTATTTTTAATTTTTTCTACATCTTCATTGCTCAACTTCAATGCGTTTTGTAGCCTTTTTAATTCATCATTATTAATATCACTAATTAGGGTATTTTCTTGGATTATCCTGCGATATTCTTCTTTGTATAAATCTAATCTTCTCAAGTAATCTTTATAGGGTTTTAAAACTTCTTCCTCAATTGCAGCAGCTTTGTCAGGTTCTATTTCTAGGCGCTGTTGTTGTTCAAATAATGCCTTACGTCCGGCACTAGAAATCTGACCATCATCACGTATCCAAGACTTCACTATTTCCTTGTATAGATCTTCCCGGTTGTGAATAGGTGCTTTAGTCAAGACAATGTTAAAACCTTCTTTAATCACCGCTTGAATCTGCGGTTTCATTTCATGTTTACCTTCTTGAACTTTTCTTTGAACATATTGATGTAATTCATTAACAGAGATAAAACCATCATGATTTTCATCAGCTTCACCAGTTTCAATTCCTTGAACCAAGTATTGAGTGTAAACAGATTCAAAAGAATACTGAGTTGAAGTGCTAGATGTGAGGACGGCTCGACCTTCTCCACCCAATTGAACCTGCTGAAAATTCAAAGATACATCATCTTCACCTCTGGTATCGGGAGAAAAAGCACCACTAAAGCAGCAGTCCAAAATTATAACTTGTCTTCGGGAACGGCTACGGTTATCGTTAATGATGTCATGGATAGCATCGGCTGGAACTGTGGAGGCTCTACTTAGTCCTCCTTGTTCATTTTTTCGGGTACTTTTAGTAGCAAAATAAAGTTTGCCATTATCATGTTTAATACCGTGTCCAGAGAAATAAAGCAGCACAATGTCATCTCTTTGACAATTTAAAAACAACTTCTCAATAGCTGTTTGCATTTGCACAGTATCAGGATTTAATAGGCATTCCACATCAAAACCACCAATTTCTGGGTTTTGTAAAACTCGCTGCATGGCTTCAACATCTTTAATTGTCGCTGGCAATGGGTTCAGTCCAGATTCATATTCACTAACTGCAATTAGTAGTGCTACTTTCGCCATCTTGCTATCCTTCCCTTATATTGTGTGATTTATTTCTTAGTTAGCTGCGATAAATTTTTGTGCTAATTCCAGTGCTGCGGCTAGTTCTTGCTGACTGCTGGCTTTCACTATCACCTTTTTTCCGTTGGCTTCGACTTCTAATTCAATAGTTTTGTTACCTAAGCTGCCCAACCATGCCAACAATTTATAACAATTACTAATAGTGACCTCAGCTTGCAAAGCCCCGACTAAAAAACCACCAACAGATTTACCTCCTTCTGGTACTTCTGCCACTTCTACAAGTCCAGCACTTTCTATATCTAAGTCTTTAATTTCTCGCAGCAGATTCCGTGTTTCCCGTTCCTGCTCCTCTGCATCTAACTCTGGATTGGAAAGAGTAATTGTGAATTTAACATTAGATTCTGAAGTCATTTTGCACCTGTGAAGTCTTTTAAGGAGTTGACTAACTATATAATATACGCTTGTCTGTAATTTTACTGGATAAAATCGGAAATTTTTATAACTTTTAAGCAATTACCGCTATAGTCAAAGACTTGTAGAAAGCTCCAAGGAGATTATTATAGAAGGTTAAAAATAATTTATAATACAAGTCTAGGGGCTTGATGAAAAAGGTAATAATTGCTTATGACAACCGAAAACAATCTAGCCATTGTGGAATGGGAAGCCCATAACCCACCAACAGATTTAATATTTGATGATGGTGAACCCTTGGAATCAAATCGTCACCGTATTGCCATGAATGTCCTCATCCGGTCATTACAGCAGCTTTGGTTTGACCGTAATGATTATTTTACTGGGGGCAATATGTTTATTTACTACAGCAGTAATCAGATGCGGAATCGTGATTTTCGTGGTCCTGATTTCTTTGCTGTTCTCAATGTTGATGGTACTAATACTCGACAAGGTTGGGTAGTGTGGGAAGAAGATGGTCGCTATCCTGATGTGATTGTGGAATTAATGTCCCTATCTACAGCAGGTATAGATAAAGGTATTAAAAAAGACATTTATGAACAGACTTTCCGTACCTCAGATTATTTTGTCTACCACCCCTTTGACCCTAATTCTTTACAAGGATGGCATTTAGATGACAACCAACGATATCAGCCATTAACATTCAATGAAAATGGTTGGCTTTGGTGTCAACGTTTAGGTTTATGGTTGGGGACTTGGGAAGGAACTATTGATAGGGAAACTGCGATTTGGGTGCGGTTTTATGATGTTGCTGGCAATCTAGTTTTATTACCAGAGGAAGCCGCTAAACTACACGCAGAAGCTGCTAAATTACACGCAGAAGCTGCTAAATTACACGCAGAAATTGCTCAATTACGAGAGGAGGAGGCTAAGGCAAAAGCGGCTAGATTGGCTGCTAGACTAAGAGAATTGGGTGAAAATCCAGATATGTTGTAATTTGTTTTCTCTTGGTAAAATGTAAGGTTGAATTTTCCTGACTTCAACCTACATTTAATCATAATTAACTAGAAGCACTAGTATAAAACCGCAGTGCAAACCGCCAAAACTGAGTGGAAATGAAAAATAACACAACAGCTAATAATCCTGCACCAAGTAACCAGGTAAATTGAATTTGACCTAACATAGTTTGGGCAGGAACTGTAGTTAAAAAAGATACTGGCACTACGAAAGTGAAGAAAAAGCGATAAGCAGCCGGATAAGCTGTAATTGGGTATCTGCCAGCCTCTAAAAACCCTCTTAATACTTCAGTAATATTATATATTTTTACGAACCAGATACTAGTTGCTCCAAGTATAAACCACAGGCTATAAAGGATAACTAAACCGCAAGCTAAGGGGAAGATAGTCAACAAGTATTTTTCAATACCTAAGTTAAGTTTCGTCCCAGCATAGGCAATGATCAGCAAACCGAAGATTAAATCTGGTATTCCCCACGGAGAAACGGTATGAAGAGATAACCAAAACTGACTGCGAATAGGTTTTAATAATACAAAGTCTAAAGTACCTTCCTGGACATGGCGCACAATCCGATTTAAGTTGGGAGCGAGGAAGGTGGAAGAAAAGCCTTGCAATAAGGTGAAAATTCCTAAAACTATTAAGGCTGCGTCCCATGACCAACCGGTAAAAGTGTAGCCTGTGCGGTAAAATAGGGATAAACCAAAGATACTACCCACTAAATTACCTAAGCTACTGAAAGCATAAATGATGAAATTAATACGATATTCCATTTCTGCTGCAAGAGCAGCACTCCAAAATAATCTCAATACTTTTAAATATCTTTGCATTTTTTGTCTTTACTTAACTATAATTTATTTTATATTGAAAAGAAATTTATCTAAACTTAATGTTATTTTGGACTTTCATAAAAATAACAACGTTAAACTGTTGAATGCAACTTATTGAGCAAATCAAATCTTATGCACTTTAATTTACTAGAATTAACTAAATCACTTGGTTACGTTGGAGTATGGGGAATTATCTTTGCTGAATCTGGTTTATTGATTGGCTTTTTTCTGCCTGGTGATAGTCTATTATTTACAGCGGGATTTGTTGCTTCTCAGAACTTGTTTAATATCTGGGTTCTGATTTTTGGTGCGTTTGTTTGTGCGGTTTTAGGTGATAATGTCGGATATTTTACTGGACATAAATTTGGCAGAAAATTATTTGACAAGGAAGATTCCTGGTTATTCGATAAAAAACATATTGTCAAAACTCAAGATTTTTATGAAAAGCATGGGAAAAAAACAATTATTTTAGCTAGATTTGTGCCAATTGTTAGAACTTTTGCTCCTATTGTAGCAGGAATTGGGGCTATGCAATACAAGTCTTTTATGTCTTACAATTTAATCGGTGGCTTTGTTTGGACTTTTGGCATTACTTTATTGGGTTTCTTTTTGGGTAAATCTTTACCAGCAGAACAATTAGACAAGTATCTATTACCAATAATTGGCTTAATTATTGTTGTTTCTTTATTACCTTCGATTATTCATATCATCCAAGAAAACAGAGCTAATAAAGAAGAATAATGTGGTATTTGCATGGCATTTTACCAGTTCCTATTCCCAAATGTGACCAAAAACTGGTAGCGTCAAACAAGGGAAAATATTTTTTGTGGATGTTACAACTTGAAAACTCGTTCTAATTATTGGCAACTTTTACCCTATATTCGCAACCAGTGGCAAACTATCGCTAAGGGTTTCATCGGGATTTTGGGATATGTACTGGCAACTTTAACCCTAATTAATGTCGCGGGTAAGTTGGCAGTTCCTTTCGGTAATGGTAATGTATTAGCGATCGCGCAATTAGCCGGAATCAGTGCTGCTATATTTCTTGTTAGGGGCTTTTTTCAGTCTGTGCAAGATTTATACATGGCTAAGACAGCTTTGAGAGTGGCTTTTTATCTGCGTCAACAGGTTTATACACATTTACAAAGACTCAATCTCAGCTTTTTTGAAACTGCGAAAGCTGGGGACTTATCTTATCGTCTCACGGAAGATGTTGACAGGGTTGGAGAAGTTATCAACAAGCTTTTTCATGATTTTCTTCCCTGTGTTTTGCAATTAATTGCTATTCCCATTTACATGATTTATTTGAATTGGCAACTTACCTTAGCTACGGTAATTGTTGCCCCAATTATGGGAATTTTAATTGGTTGGTTTGGGGAAAGATTACGGAAATATTCTCTCAAAAGTCAAAATCGCATTTCTGATTTATCGGCAATTTTAACGGAAGTTTTCAGCGGAATTCGGTTAATTCAAGCTTTTGCGGCAGAAAAATATGAAATAGACCGATTTAGTCATGAAGCAGAACGCAGTTTTAAAGCTAAATACTCTGTAGAAAGATTAAAAGCTATTCAAATTCCTATTATCGGGTTTTTAGAGGCTGTCAGTGCTTTATCTTTACTAATGGTAGGAACTTGGCAAATATCTCAACGCAATTTAACAGTAGGTGAATTTTTTAGTTATTTAACAGCAGCAGCTTTGTTAATTGATCCTATTGGTCATACTACTAACAATTATAATGAATTTAAACAAGGTGAGGCATCAGTTGATCGGGTTTTTGAGTTATTAGCAATTCAACCAACGGTATTAGAAAAACCTCATGCTATTAATCTGCCGGCTGTTAATGGTAAGGTCGAATATTCTAATATTACTTTTGCCTATAAATCAGGAGAACCTGTATTAAATAATATTAGTTTATTAGTTCAGCCAGGTCAAGCCATTGCTCTTGTTGGTGCTTCTGGTGCTGGTAAAACCACTTTTGTAAATCTGTTACCTCGCTTCTATGATTCTGAAGTTGGGGACATTTTTATAGATGGGGTAAATATTCGAGATGTGACATTAAATAGTTTAAGACAACAAATTGGCATTGTTCCCCAAGAAACAATTATGTTTTCCGGAACTATTGCTCAAAATATTGCTTTTGGACAAAATAATTTTAATCTCAAAGCGGTTGAAGCAGCCGCAAAAATTGCCAATGCTGATCAGTTTATTCAGCAATTACCAGAAGGTTATCATACTTGGGTAGGTGAGCGGGGTGTAAATTTATCAGGGGGACAAAGACAGCGAATTGCGATCGCTCGCGCTGTCCTTCTCAACCCGCAAATATTGATACTGGATGAAGCCACATCTGCCTTAGATTCGGAATCAGAAGCTTTGGTACAAGAGGCATTGGAAAGATTGATGGCAAATCGTACGGTGTTAATTATTGCTCATAGATTATCAACGGTGCGGAAGTGCGATCGCATTTTGGTATTAGAAAAAGGGCAAATTGTCGAATCGGGAAATCATGAGGAATTGTTAGGATTAGAAGGAAGATATGCGCGGTATTATGCTCAACAGTTTTCTTAACGTACATTCCTTATTGAAAAAATTGAATAGCTTTCTACAAGTTAAGATATCAATTATTTGAGTTAATTTTGATCAAAATGAAAAAACCCATTGCTATTGATTTATTTGCTGGTGCTGGAGGCTTTGCTTTAGGCTTTGAGATAGCAGGTTTTTCCGTTCCTCTCTCTGTTGAAATTGATGCTTGGGCGTGCGATACGCTACGCTACAATCACCCTCAAATGACAGTAATTCAAAATGATATTCGTGAGATCAATACTGCAAGTCTTGTTAAAGAAATCTGTTTTTTCCATCCTGACATTATTATAGGAAGTCCACCCTGCCAGGGTTTTAGTATTGCAGGACCTGCCCAGAAAGATCCCAATGATCCTAGAAATACTTTATTCATTAACTTTGCTCAGTGGATAAGTTTTCTTCAACCTAAAGCATTTGTCATGGAGAATGTTAAAGGCTTACTATCGCGTAAAAATGTTGAAGGGATAAAAGTAATAGATATTATCAAGAAAACTTTTGAAAACATTGGCTATTTTGTAGAAATATGGTTACTTAATTCTGCTGAATATGGTGTACCACAAATTAGAGAGCGTGTTTTTATTGTGGGAAATAAAATAGGTAAAAATTTAGGTGTTCCTCCAAAAACACATTCTCTAGATTTATTAAATATTAATACCGGGCAATTATCACTTGAAGGAATACATCTACCTCCTGCTATTAGTTTATGGGATGCCATATCAGATTTACCGGCACTTAATGCGCGTGAAGGTAAAGAGGAACAACCTTACATATTAGAAACTCAAAACTCCTATCAGAAGTGGATAAGAAATGATAGTAAAATCCTTTACAACCATGTAGCAATGGAACATTCTAACAGACTTGTAGAACGTTTTAAACAAATCAAATGGGGTGAATCTAGTTCAGACGTAGCAAAAGAATATGGTGCTAAACGCCGAAGTGGAAATGGTGAATTATCTGATAAAACTTATGATCAGAATAACCGACGATTAAATCCCTATAAACCAGCCCACACTATAGCGGCTTCTTTTTATGCAAATTTTGTTCACCCTTTCCAGCATCGTAATTTAACAGCCCGTGAAGGTGCGCGTGTTCAGTCTTTTCCCGACAATTATCGTTTTTCTGGGAAAAAAACCGTTGTATCTCATAAGTTATTGCAACGGGAAAATAGATTTAATGAGAAGTTTCTTTGCCAGTATAATCAGGTAGGTAACGCAGTACCACCCCTTCTTGCTAAAGCAATTGCAGTTCATCTTCAACAAAAATTAGAGTTATGTCCACAACTGATAGAAACCCTTTAGTTCACGGTTCAAATCTGGAACAAAAGGAGAAGCATCGTAAAAAATACAGAGATATTGAAAGTAGAAAATATCTTCAAGAAATTAGAATTAAGTATGATAAATGGCACTTAGATAATGTTCAATTAATTGGACCAACATCAATAAAGACTGATAATGATGATAAAATTATTTCTAAGCGAGTAGAACTTTTTACTAAGTAGGTTGGCGTTGAAAATTGTCGTTATGGCAAGGCAAAAGGCAAGAGGTAAGAGGCAAGAGTGAAGAGGGTTTGGGCGATTTTACTTTTCTTTACACAGTTTGGTTTTATTGTGTTCACCTACTTACGTATAAAGATTTTTTAGACCAACAACATTATGCAGAGAAGTTTGACTCTCGTTCTAATCTCCATTCTAGTATATTAGAAGAATTTCTTTATTATTTATTTAGAGATTTAGCTAAAGACTTTGGAGAAAATGCACTTATTGGTAAATCACATACTTTTAAAGATATTTTCTTTGTACCTCCAAAATATTCTGAGATGTTGAAACGTCCCTATGCTCGAATTGAAAAGAAAGACCATGACTTTGTAATTGGTGCAACTATTCAAGCATCATTTGAAGCAGTTACTCCACCAGAGGAAAAAGAAGATAGTGGTGAAATACTAACAGTGGTAACAGAAGAACCAGAGGATTATTCAGAAGTTACAGTTACAGGTAATACAGAAACACATATTTTCGATATTCCAGTTATTGCAATTGAATGTAAAACGTATCTTGATAAAACTATGCTCGAAAGCTCATCACGATCAGCAGAAGATTTAAAGGCAAGAAATCCCAATAGTTTGTATATTGTATTAATGGAATGGATAAAGTTGACGAGTGATGTTAATCTACGAAAATATAAAATTGACCAAATCTATGTACTACGTCAGCAGAAAAATACTGATAGAGAATTTAGGTACGAAGAAAATTATGTAAAAAATCCGCTTAATCCAACTGTAGTTCAACATTTATTTTATAAAGTGCGGAAGCATTTAACAATGGACTGGGTTGGAGGAATTGAACAAGGTATACAGCGCGGTTGGTTAATTGAAGAATAGCTATATGTAAATATATTTATCTTCTCTAGGAGAGCCAAAAAATATAATTTAATTGTATTTACCAAATTAATGTACTAACAATGACAAAAAAAATATTAACTGGACTCAGTTCACAAGCCTACGAACACCCATTTGATCGTAAGGCCTTAGCTTCTTTACAAAGTATGCCTGGTATTTCTCCTTTGCTCAAAAAAGTGAACGAATACGGTATTGATCGTTTATTGAGATTGCAAACTATTGGGAGTGAAATTAAAGTCACATCCCGAAATTTTCCTCAATTGTATCAACCATTGCTAGAAGCTTGTCAGATTCTTGATTTAACCACTATTCCCGAATTGTATTTATTTCGAGGTACAGGACATATTAAAACCTATGTTACTGGAGTAGAAAAATCTATGATTGGCATTAATATTGAGGCCATGGAATGGTTAAATTATGATGAATTTCTGTTTATTTTTGGATGTGAAATTGGTCGAATTAAAAGCCAGCATATAATTTATTATCAAATTTCACTTGTGATGCCAACCTTAAAACTATGGTTAAGTAGTACCACGCTAGGATTAGGAGGATTAATCGCTGGAGGACTAGAATTAGCATTATATAACTGGGTAATGATGGCAAAATTCACTGCTGATAGGGCTGGTTTATTAACTTGTCAGAATATTGATGTGGCAACTACCGCATTAATGAAACTTGCTGGTTTACCAGAAGAATATTTAACTGATGATGTTATCGAAGATTTTCTAATTCAATCCCGTGAATTTACATTAAATAGTTTTGATAATTTAGATCAATTTACAAAAATATTAAGTTATTCAGAATCTCATCGTTCTTGGTCAGTGATGCGAACAAGTGAACTATTAAAATGGGTTGATTCGGGAGAATATGATCATGTGCTTCAAGGAGAAAATATCAATGTACCGGAAACAGAAGAAAAAGAAGGTTGGAACTTTTTAACTTCTTGGTAAATGATTGCCTTAAATAATTTATTATCAGGCAATCATCATTATTTTGAATTTTGTCTAATCTTTCCACAAAGCAATACCACCCAACAAACCGGTGATATTAGGAATTAATTTCACATTTAATGGCAGATTCATGTTTATTCTCACTGCTTCACCACCACCAATGTAAAGATAATCATAGTTAAATAAATGTTGTAAAGATGCGATCGCTTTTTGTAATCGTTTATTCCATTTTTTCTCACCAATCTTGTCTAACGCAGCCCTTCCTAACTGTTTTTCATAGGTTTCTCTTTTGCGAAATGGATGATGTCCCATTTCCATATTTGGGACTAATTTCCCATCTACAAATAATGCTGAACCAAAGCCTGTACCCAAGGTAATTACCAATTCCACACCTTTACCAGAAATAGCCCCTAATCCCTGCATATCGGCATCATTAATAACTTTTACAGGTCTGTTTAACTGTTCCGAGAGTGTTTTGGCTAAATCAAACCCAATCCAATCACAATGGAGATTAGCAGCGGTTTCTGTAACTCCACAGCGCACCACACCAGGAAAACCCACAGATACCCGATGATATTCACCTTGAGAGGCCGCTAAGATCACGACCGTATTAATGACTACTTCCGGTGTAGCGGGTTGGGGTGTTTCTAATCTGCCCCTTTCGGTTAAAGGCTTGCCTGTAATATCTAATACCATCGCTTTTACACCACTACCGCCAATATCTACAGATAGGGTGCGAATAGATCCGTTATCTTCCATCATCAGATTTACTCCTGTTACTGCAACTTCCTGGGTTACTTATGCGTTGGTAAATTGCTGTTAACAGGAGATGTTTCAATAGTTTTTATGATCTTGTATATTAAGTTGCTAAGAAGACATAGTATAAGTTATTCTACTAGGAGTGGGGTACTGGATTTTTTATAGCCCTTGATTTAAAAATTAATGTTTAAGATTGATTGAGGTTATTAATGTCAAATAAAAAACAAAAAACTCATTTTTTGATAACAGCTTTTTTAACTGTATTTATATATATTTCAATGCCTTCTTTAGCAGAAGCAAATATTCAAAAAGATTTGGAATCTGGTATTAAACAAGGAAATTTAAAGCTTACCGAAATACTCTTAACGGCTGGTGCAAAACCTAATTTCATTTATCCATCAGAATTTTCTTCATTTACTCCAATTGATCTAGCAGTATCTATAGGAAACAAAGAAATGGTTAAGCTTTTGATAAAATACGGAGCTAATGTTAAATGGATAAATGACGAGGAATGGTCTCTTTTAATGACAGCAGCAAAAGAAGGTTATTTTGACATAGCTCAAATTCTTATTGAGAAAGGTGTTGATATAAACTACTATTCTTATGATGGTAGTACTGCTTTAGGGTTAGCTGCTTGGCAAGGACATAGTGATATAGTTCAACTTTTATTGGATAATAAAGCAAATCCGAATATTAAGTCCAAAGAAAATGGATCTCCTTTACAACGAGCAAAACAAAGTGGCTATACTAGTATAGCCGAAATACTTCTAAAGCATGGGGCTAAATACTAATATTTTTCATTCTATTGTTCCCCTAATGATATTTTCAGCAATAATATAGCCATAATCCTTGTTTTACTTACTTGGTAACAGTAGGTTGGGTTGACGCAAGGAAACCCAACATTGCATTTTAGATCCCCGACTTCTGAGATAGATTATTTATTTAAATGTATCAAATATAGTGGTATGCACTTAAACGAGATACATCATAAGCCCCCTCCTCGCTTGCGGGGAGGGGGTTGGGGGTGGGGTTCTTGTACTATATTCGTAGTTTACGCGCTATTCAAGATGACCAAATCATAAACTCCAGAATAATTTTCTTATCAACACCGATTTTATCTAAATTTGTTACTGTAAGAATAGTGTGAAGATTGCTAATGTTAGTGTAGTTCTCTATTAAAACTTTTATTTGAGCAACAATTATGACAACGTTCAACCCTAACACCCTGCGTGCCTACACTCAAGAAGATGTCCAGCAAATTCTCCAATTAGCAATTACTCGTCAAGTAGACAATAATGATCAAGAATTTTCCTATCAGCAGATATTGGAAATTGCCACAGAGTTACAAATATCACCTGATACCCTGCAACAAGCGGAACGGGATTGGCTAGTCAAACAAAGTGAAGTTGAACAACGTAAAACTTTCAACCTTTACCGTCAAAGCAAATTAAAAAAAAGGCTGGGAAATTATGCAATTATTAATATTTTCTTCCTAGCGATGGATGCCATTAGTGGCGGTCTTTCTTGGTCACTTTACATCTTAATAGCTTGTGGATTATTGATTTCTTTAGATATTTGGAATACTTTTCAAACTAAAGGTGAAGATTACGAAATTGCCTTTCAAAATTGGAATCGCAATCATCAAATTAAAAAAACAATCAATACAGTTTTAAATAAGTGGTTTAAGGTGTCTAATCCTTAAACTTTAGATAAACTACAGCTTAAAATTTAGGATGTTTACCATCGCAAAAAGGACTATTTGCGATATACTTACTAAGCTTGCCAAAAATCGTTTTCATAGGTAAATAGGCTGAAATAATAAATAGTATTCTGGGTTAGAAGCCATTAGCTTTAAGTTAAGCTTAACTTCTGGCTTCTTTATTTACCCAGAAATAAATTTAGGTTTTTACCAACAGCAAAAAAAATCATTGATTCATTAAAAATCAACTAGGTTAGGTGGGTTGGGTGTTGGGTTTCATTTCATTCTACCCAACTTAGATTTTTAATTTGATCTAAATTGTATCTGGGTCAATATTTAATTCCCGCAATTTTGCTGCTAACCTTTCTGCTTTTTGAGTTTCAAATTCTGCGGTTTCTTCAGGTGTGGGTACAAGGTTTCCTTCTGGTGTGAAATAACGTAATAATCTCTCATGAATTCCCAAATATAAATCTAATTGTTGACTCCACAAATGTCCTTTTTCGTTTGCTTCTAAGGGTTGATATTTTCCATCTAGTAAATGAAACCCTGCAAATTCTAAGGTATAGGGGTCAAACCAAAAATAATCCGGTGTCCGAAAGGTATCTTGATAAAGTTGTTTTTTATATTCTCTATCTGTCTTGGCTGTTGTTGGTGAGAGAATTTCTAAAATTACATGAGGATATTTACCATTTTCTTCCCACACTACCCAACTTTTACGAGTTTTGCGTTCTGTTCCCAAGACTACAAAAAAATCAGGACCCCGGACATCTTCTGATTTTTTTTGGTGAGGACTATAGTAAATACTCAAATTTCCCGCAACATAGAAATTATTTCTATCTTTCCATAACCATTCTAAACATTTGAAAAGTAGGATTATTTGTCTTAGATGTAGTTCTGTTTCCACGGGAGGTTCATCACTATATAAGTCCCTGGGAAGAAAAATTACTTCTTGTGAGATGTTTTGTTCTGGCGCTAATTCTTGAGTAATCATCATGATATGATACCAAGTCGTTATTTGTTTATTTTAACATTTTAATTGTCTGATAGCGAAGCGTGGCGTTAGCCATATCAGGATGTCCAGGATTTAATGATTTTCAGGATGGTAATTTGTATGTTGTTGGTGAGAATTGTCAGAATCAGGATGTCCAGGATTTGAGGATTTACAGGATTTATTCTCATATCTTTGAGATTAAGTAAAAGGATTTAAAAGTGGGATACCACAACTATCAAAATCACGAATATTACGCGTGACTAAAGTTAATTGGTGTATCTGGGCTGTAGCAGCAATCATCATATCTGCTTGAGTAACTGTTTTACCACTTAATCTTTGTTGACCTCTTAATTCACCACAAAGTTTAGCAATTTCAGCCGTAACAGGCAAGATTTGGCAATCATTTTTAATAAAGTTATCAAACCAAGTTTGAATTTTAAGGTTAGGTTTTGATGTTAAGCCATAATGTATTTCTTCCAGAGTAATTACACTAATATTTATGGAAGATAATTTTTTTGTCCATATTAAAACACCAGAATTAGGCTGAGGTCGCACTAATTCGCTAATAATATTAGTATCACATAAAAAAGTCATGGCAGGTATTACAAAAATAAATTAGGCCGGTCTTGTCGAGAGGGAACTTCTAAATAATAATCTTCTTCTATACAGATTTGCTGAATTTCCTTAACAGTATCAGCTAAAGTCTTGGTTTGAGTATTTTGGGATAAATCTTCTTTGGTAGAATCTAGAAGAATGTGAGATTGTTTTAAAAAATTTTCAGTTTCTAAAAGTGAAGAAAATTTTAGTAATTCTTGAATTTGTGCAGAAGTCATAATTCTATTTCTAAAAGCTTCTATTGCTAAAGCTTCTAATATTTTTTGTGGTAAATCTTCCCAATTTTGTTGTAATTGGTTGCCAATATCTTCAGGAATATTGATAGTAATTTGCATATTTTGATACTTTTTTAAATGCAGGATTTATCTAATTATATATCATTTTAATTGTCAGAATCAGGATGTCCAGGATTTAAGGATTTTCAGGATGGTAATTTGTGTGTTGTTGGTGAGAATTGTCAGATTTAGTATTTGTTGATGGGATTAAATCTTCGATTCAACTCACAGATAGACAAAAACTGATTTTACAGTTCCTTTGTCCATCTTGTCACCGATATTATTTTTTGTCTGAAATTACCTGCTGAATGTGGGTTACTACGAAATGCTTTTCAATATGTTATGCGACAACATCATTTTACCAGATCACATTCATGCTCTTTGGAAATTGCCTGAAACAGATGCAGATTTTTCAACTCGTTGGTGATTAATTAAAAGTTATTTTAGCCGTCAATGTCATTCTCAATATCAGGGTAAAATTTCAACATCTCGACAACATAAAAGAGAAAAGGCTATTTGGCAACGTCGATTTTGGGAGCATCAAGTTCGAGATGATCGAGATTTTGTTAATCATATCGAATACATCCATTATAATCCCGTGCATCATGGATTAGTAAACGCTCCGAGAGATTGGCAATATTCCAGTTTTCACCGTTATGTTGAAGAAGGAATTTATGATCAGATGTGGGGGGCTTCAGAAACGCTGATCTTTGATAGTGATATTGGTATGGAATAAAATGTAGGTTGGGTTGAACGAAGTGAAACCCAACAAATTAAGGTAAGAAATAAAGTCAATGTTGGGTTTCGTCACCTCGACCCAACCTACAAGATCAGCGATCACACTATAGTGGTGATCGCACTACAAGATCGGCAATCACACTTAGTAATTTAATTTTAAACAGTTGTCATATTGTTCTCCCGTAATAACTGAACTGTTTAGTTGCCAATGGTTAAATAAATAAGCAACAATTTTTTTCTGCTCCTCGAACTCAACTGACTTCAATCCAGCTTTTATAGCAATATGCGCCACTAGAGAACGGAGCCTTTCATTGTCGCGTCTTTTATAAGCTTCTATAAATACACACAAGTCACATATTGTAACGATAGCAGGGTTTCTGTTTGCTTCTATAAATAGAGAAGCATAAGTAGATGGATCTCCTTGTATTAAACCGATTAAATCCATTATTGTCATTAGAGTGATTCCAATTTTCTTAAATGGTTATGCTATCTATATTATACATATTACACGGAAAACGTCAACTCAATTCTCAAGAAACCTTCAAATTGCGATCGCTGATATTGTAATAAACTGGACTTTGGACTAAAAAACTAGAGAAAAGCAGTCAGCAGTGACACTGACTGGCATAAAGTCAATGAAAGTAATCAATAAATCCCACATTCCGCACTTCAATAAGTGGTATACAAAAACTACATTTACAACCAATTAAAAACCATAGTTTTTAAAAACCAACTATCCACCAATAAATAAATTATACACACTGATTTTTAACAGTAGCTTTTTCTGTTTTTAATGCAATTCGTAATTGTCTTTGTCCCAGATTATTTTTACTTTCCAACTCTTCTTTTTGGTAATTCATATTTTTTGGTATTTTGATTTCATTCAGACTCATTCTCTCATTTTTGCTGCTGAATTTATTGTCAATACCTTATTAATTTTAATTTGTTGGCAATTTTTATATTACTGCCTATATTTATCACTAGATTAACTATGTGTTTATATTTACACTATTTGCGTTATTTATTATACTGCGCTTGTACTACACAATGAAGTGCGGAATGTGGGTTAAAAACTCAGTATCGTCTATTTCCCGCTTCCAATCAGAAAACCGCCTGTAGGTGCAAAATCTAACAACAAGCGGTTTTCTAGGATATTGAGGAAGTTAATTAACTACTAGAACCACTTGTTGCTAATTCCGCCAAACGTTCCTGTTGATCTTGAGATATGCAAGATTGAATCACCGTTTCTAAATCACCTTCCAAAACCGGGTTCAGAGTATAGTTTTGACCTAAACGGTGGTCAGTCACCCGGCTATCTTTATAATTGTAAGTACGAATTTTTTCAGAACGAGAACCTGTCCCGACTTGAGACCTCCGCATAGAAGTCACAGCTTCTTGTTGTTCCCGCAACTTGAGTTCATACAACTTAGCCCGGAGAATTTGCATCGCCCGTTCTTTATTCTGTAACTGACTCCGTTCTTCTGTACAAAAAATCCGAATCCCAGTAGGTTTGTGGAACAAATCCGCCGCAGTTTCCACCTTGTTCACGTTTTGTCCACCAGCACCACCAGAACGCGCCGTACTCATTTCAATATCTTTCGGGTCAATATGGATTTCCACCTCATCTACTTCTGGCATAATCGCTATAGTCGCAGTAGAAGTGTGAACCCTTCCCCCAGATTCTGTTGCTGGCACGCGTTGTACACGGTGTACCCCAGATTCAAACTTCAGTTTACTATAAACACTATCGCCTTGAATTTCTAGAATTACTTCTTTAAACCCACCCATTTCACCCAAAGACTCGCTGACTAACTTCACTTTCCAACCTTGGACATCAGCATAACGGGAATACATTCGCAGTAAATCCCCTGCCCAGATACTAGCTTCATCACCACCAGTACCAGCGCGAATTTCCAACATAATATTTTTATCATCGTTGGGATCACGGGGTAGCAGTAACACCTTTAAGCGACTCTCTAGATATTCCAGCTTATCGTCTAGTTCACTAACTTCTAATGCTGCCATTTGATGCAACTCTAGATCGCTATTGGACTCTTTGAGTACCTGACGCGCTCCGACTAACTCATCCTGGGCTATTTTCCAAGTTTCATAGGTATTCACTACTTCTTCTAACGAAGAACGAGACTTAGCAATTTTTTGATACTCATCAGGATTACCAGCGGTATCGGGGTCAGCTAAACGGCGTGTTAATTCATGAAAAGTTTGTTCAACAGATTTCAGTTTCTCCAGTAAATATGATTCTGCCATGATGACTAAATAAGCTCCTTAAAAATAACAAATTGGCTCAAGCATTAAATGACAAGCGACCCAGCACTATGCAGGGTCGTCTGTGGCAACGCCACGCTATCAACAGCTACAGCCAACCAGCTACTTTTGATTATCGTCTTCAGTTTGAGTTTCAGTTTGAGTGCTGGACATACCATATTTACGGAGGAAGCGTTCTACACGTCCTTCTGTATCAATCATTTTTTGAGTACCAGTGTAGAAGGGGTGATTTCCAGACCAAACATCTACGTGTAATTCGGGCTTGGTAGCACCAATAGTCATGATAACTTGACCATTACAGTAGACTTTAGCGTCTGCATACCATTTAGGATGAATATCAGGTTTAGCCATTGTTTTTGTGTTGTGAATCTATATAAATTACAATTGGAGACTGAGATTAATAGGTGACAGGTGACAGGTAAAAACTTCACATTTGACATCTTCATTCTGACTCCTGACTCCTGACTCCTTACTCCTATCTTAACGTTTGGAGTATTGAGGTGCTTTGCGGGCTTTGTGCAAACCGTATTTCTTCCGTTCTTTAGCTCGTGGGTCACGAGTTAAATAGCCTTCAGTTTTCAAAGGTGAACGGTTATCTGGGTCAAGTTGACACAATGCGCGGGCAACTCCGAGACGAATAGAATCGGCTTGTCCAGTTAAACCACCACCTTCGGCTTTCACCAAGATGTCATATTCGCTTTCTAATCCCAAGGTTTCCAAAGGTGCTTTGATAGCTCCTAAGTAGTTGGGATTGAATTGAAAATACAAATCTCCATCTTTACCATTAACAGTCATTTTCCCTTCACCGGGAACTAGACGGACGCTGGCAACTGAGCATTTACGGCGACCAGTACCCCAGTAAACGGCACGACCACTAGTAGTTTCTGCTACTTGCATTAATTTTCTCCAGGAATTGTATTAATTGTGATTTCTTTAGGTAGTTGTGCTGCATGAGGATGGGTTGGGCCTGCATACACTTTAAGTTTGGTAAATAACTGCTTACCTAAACTACATTTAGGTAACATACCTTTGACAGCGTGTTCAATAATTCTTTCTGGTAAGCGCTGTTGTAACTTAGCAAAGGTTTCTGTTTTCATTCCACCAGGACGGCCGGAATGACGACGGTAAAGTTTTTGGGTCCGTTTTTTACCTGTAACTGCCACTTTCTCAGCATTGATAATAATGACAAAATCCCCCGTATCCATGTGGGGTGTAAATTCAGGTTTCTTTTTGCCTCTGAGGATCATTGCAACTTCGGTAGCAAGACGACCCAGACGTTTATCTGTAGCGTCTACTAAGTACCAATCGCGCTCAATAGATGCTTGAGGGGGAAGGTAGGTTTTAGTCATTTTTTTTGTCCTTTGTCAGTGCCTTGTCAAAATTCAAGGCGATAGCTTAATCATCTTAATCACACAAATCATGAAAATCATAGTTCAGACGTTGATTATTCATGACCCATGACTAGGTATGGTTGGGTGTCATACCAAATTTTTGGCGGAAAGGGAAAATCGGGATAACCGACTCTCAACAAGCATAGCCCGTGAGCAGGTGCAGAATATTTCACTTCTTCTCGGCGTTCTTGTTGCCAGATTTCGGTGAAGTCATCTAGAGTCCGCTGACCAGAACCAACTTCTACTAGCATTCCTATTAACAGCCGCACCATGCCATATAAAAATCCATTAGCCTGAATTTCAATATGGATAAATTGTCCACTACGACGACATTCTACTGCTTGCACTTCTACCCAAGAATGCGATCGCGCTGACCCAGCCCGTTCAAAAGCAGATAAATGGTGTTTTCCCAGCAGCGGTTTCAGGGCAGATGTAATTAGGGATTCATCCAAGGGAGCATAATAATAATGCCAACTGAAAGGTTTCACAAACAAGTTCGGTAACTCTTCAGTATAGATGGTGTAGCGATATCGTCGGTAAACTGCGCTAAAACGAGCGTGCCAACTATCACTTACACCTGCTGATGCCCTGATCAATATCCCTGGGGGCAAATAGCCATTAAGAACTTTTGCCCACCTATGAGCAGGAATTAAAGTTGTAGCCTGAAAATGGGCTACTTGAGCGGCAGCATGAACTCCAGAATCAGTTCTACCTGCTCCGTGGAGTGTCACATGATACCCTAGAACAGTGGTGATCGCTTTTTCTATCTCTTCTTGGACAGTGCGCTGTCCTTTTTGTCTTTGCCAGCCGTGAAAATTAGTACCTACGTACTGAATAACCAAGGCTACTCGTTGAGTAGAATTATGCTGGCTGATTTCTAACATAGTTGTTTGTCAGTTGTCAGTTGTCAGTTGTCAGTTGTCAGTCGTCAGTTGTTTGCTACTGACCAATGACCAATAACCAATGACTAATAACTAATAACTTTAAACTAGTTCAATAATCGCCATTTGAGCATGATCACCGCGACGGGGTACGGTATGCAAAATGCGAGTATAACCACCTTGACGGTTACCATACCGAGTAGGAGCTTGCTCGAATAGTGCATGAACTAAAGTGCTGTCGTAGATATAACCCAATGCCTTCCGACGCGATGCTAAAGAGCCATCTTTAGCTAGGGTAATCATTTTATCTACTTCACTGCGGACAACTTTAGCTCTGATTAAAGTTGTAGTAATTCGACCATGACGTACCAATTCTGTTGTCAAAGCTCTGAGAAGAGCTTTACGTTGATCCGCTGGTTTACTAAGTTTTTTGACTCGGCAACGATGACGCATAACAATGCAAAAGTGAATTATTAATGGTTTTGCTTTAGCTGGGCTTAGAGCTTCTTTCTTGAGGTAAGGTAATACCTAAACGACGCTGTAAAGCTTCAACTACTTCTTCTGCTGATTTTTGACCAAAGTTTTTGATTTCTAAAAGGTCTTCTTGGGTGTAATCCAATAAATCAGCTACAGAATTTACTTGAGCGCGTTTTAGACAGTTATAAGCTCTTACAGATAACTGCAACTCTTCAATCGGAATTTGAGCGGTAGGATCATCTGGAATATCTGAACCTGTATCCGATGGTTCCAAGGAGATATCTTTCAATGGATTGAATAAATCTACCAAAATTCCAGCGGCAGATGATAGTGCTTCTTGAGGAGAAATACTACCATTAGTCCATACTTCCAACAGTAGTCGGTCTTTCAAAGAACCATCGTCACGGGTTTCTTCAACACTATAGTTGACTTTCCGTACAGGCATAAACACTGAGTCAATTTGGAGAAAATCCAAAGATGTGGCTTCCTCTCTGCCTCGTTCTACAGTCCGATAACCTTTGCCCTTCTCAATCCGAAATTCCATTTCCAGTTTTCCACCTTCAGCGATGGTGGCGATATACTGGGTCGGGTCAATCACTTCTACTTCACTAGGTAAATCGAAATGTGCCACAGTAACTGTTGCCGGGCCATTAACGAGTAAGCGACCAATTTGGGGTTGAGAAGAATAACTCTTGAGAATCACATCCTTCATTCGCATGAGGATTTCCAGTACATCTTCTCTTACCCCTGGAACTGTCGCAAACTCGTGGCTAACACCAGCAATCCTCACTGCTGTCACTGATGTCCCTTCTAAATTAGAAAGTAAAACCCGCCGCAACGCGTTGCCAACAGTTGTCCCTTGACTACGCTCTAGGGGTTCTAGAACGAATTTACTGTAATAGCTCCGACTTTCTTCAGCATTAGACTCTACACATTCAATTTGAAACTGCGCCACGGAGTAGCCTCCCTTTTTTAAGGTGCTGCTAGAAGACAAAGTTAATTGCTTCTCGAATTTTCTGGAATGCTCTGGAGTTTTTGTTAAGGTTGTTCAAAAGAATTAACAACTGGTTAATTAAATTTGATACCTCAATTTAGACCACAGGTATTATTGTTTGATTTCTACAAAGTATGACAACCCTCTCCAGGAGAAAAGCTGACAGTCCATTGTTTTCCTCCGTGAACTTATTTACCCCATGCGTCTAAATTTAACCGGGAATTTTAGATTTTAGATTTTAGATTTTAGATTTTAGATTTTAGATTAAAAAAATTTGGTACAAAACCCGTCATTCTCACAACAGAAAAATTGTCAATCCAAAATCTAAAATTTTCGAGTTTCCACACTTTAAGGTGGAGTCAATCCAAAATCCAAAATACTCGCTGCGCTGCGTACGCTTCGCTAACGTAAATCCAAAATCGAGTGACAAGTATTCGCTTGGGGAAATAGTTCAAACTAACAAGCCACAGAGGGCATTATTGGTTATTTTCCAGAGCTTTCAATCTTTTGGCTTCAGAGCCAAATAAGTTCTGTTTAAACTCGACGGCGCTTGGGTGGACGGCAACCGTTGTGAGGAATTGGGGTAATATCTCGAATGAGTGTAATTTCCAATCCTGCACCTTGAAGCGCCCGAATAGCGGTTTCTCTACCTGCACCGGGACCACTCACCATCACTTCGATTTGCCGCATTCCTTGGTCTGTGGCTCGTCTAGCTGCGCTTTCAGCAGCGGTTTGTGCCGCAAAGGGAGTTCCCTTTTTTGCCCCTTTAAATCCACTAGAACCAGCACTTGCCCAGGAGATCACATCTCCATTTTGATCGGTAATCGTGACAATGCTATTGTTGAAGGTAGACTGAATGTAGGCAACTCCACTGGGTACGTTCCGCTTCTGCTTTTTGCTCCCGGATTTTTTCGTTGGTTGTCTGGCCATATTTCTTTAGTGAATTTAAGGTACAACTTGCTGTAATAAGCAAGTTTAGAAAAGTTATTTGCCTGGGGCTTTCTTCTTACCAGCCACTGTCTGTCTTCTACCACGTCTGGTTCTAGCGTTGGTACGGGTTCTTTGCCCACGCACTGGTAAGCCCATGCGGTGTCTACGCCCTCTGTAGCAGCCAATATCAATCAAACGCTTAATATTCAGTCCTTCTAAGCGGCGCAAATCTCCTTCAACTTGATAGTTGCTTTCGATTTCTCCTCTGAGGGCAGCCACATCAGCATCAGATAAGTCTTTTACGCGGATATCTGGGTTTACACCAGTAGCTGCAAGAATTTGATGTGATCTAGTTAAGCCAATTCCGTAAATGTATGTTAGACCAATTTCTACACGCTTATCGCGGGGAAGGTCTACGCCGGAAATCCGTGCCACAATGAATCTCTCCCTATTGTTTTCGTAGTTGCAGTTAGCAAAGTGCGATATCGTGAACTTAGCCGTTTGATTGTCGCGGGTTTAACTTTGCGGGGAATAGATAATTTCTATCCTTGGCGTTGTTTGTGTTTGGGATTTTCACAAATCACCATAACGCGACCACGACGCTTGATCACGCTGCACTTTTCACAAATTTTCTTAACTGAGGCTCTGACTTTCATGCCTTTAAAATTGACTCCAAATAGTAAATTATAGCATTTTTAGAAGAAATATTTCAGTTATGTAACTAGAAAAAGACCAGTTAAGTTATGTATGGTAAGATTCTCTAGATAGATTTATTTCTTCCGCAGGCGATAGGTGATTCTACCTTTGGTTAAGTCGTAGGGTGTTAATTCAACTTTGACGCGATCACCAGGTAAAATCTTGATGTAATTACGGCGAATTTTCCCAGAAATGTGTGCTAGGACATTAAAGCCGTTATCTAAGTCAACACGAAACATTGCATTAGGCAACGATTCGGTGACTGTCCCTTCCATTTCAATTAGATCTTGCTTAGACAAGTTTTTTCCTCAACTCAACAATCTCCTGTTTTCCTTGTCCACTTTCTCAGGCGCCAAGAACACAATTGGAGAAATATATCAACAGTTTATTAATATATCTTAGCTACAACCGACTCACGCCTGGCTTGGAAGATAGGGGAGTGGTAATAGGCAATGGAAAATTTTGTTTTTTCTATCTGCCGACATAGACCGCTGCCCCTGAGTTTCTTTAAGCAGCTATGATATTTTTCAAATCAGTAAAAACTTCTTCTTGGGACTGATTACCGTTGACAGTTAGGAGTTTTTGGCGATCGCTGTAATAGTTGATCAAGGGTGCAGTGTCATCACGGTAAACCTCTAAGCGCCGACGAATGACTTCTTCAGTATCATCTTTTCGTCCGCGTCCTAGTAACCGAGTAATCACAGTTTCATCTGGTGCATCCAGATTAACTACCTTTTCATCACCCTGTCCTAGACTATTGAGCAATTTTGCTAAAAACTCTGCTTGTGTAACTTTACGAGGAAAGCCGTCTAAAATCCAACCTGTTTGGGCATCTGATTTTTTTAGGCGTTCTTCAACCATATCTTCTACTAATTTATCGGGGACTAATTCACCTTGATCCATAAAACTCTGGGCTTTTTTGCCCAAATCTGTTTTTTCTTGAATCGCTTGGCGGAGAATGTCACCTGTAGAAATATGGGGAATCTGCAAAAATGCAGCTAAGGTTTGAGCTTGAGTTCCTTTACCAGCACCCGGTGGTCCCAAGAAGATTAATCGCGTCACTATTGTTTCACCATTCCTTCATAACGCTGAGAGATAACATAAGTTTGGATTTGTTTAGCCGTATCAATAGCCACACCAACCAAAATTAACAAAGATGTTGCTCCCAGACCTTTAAAGGTGGGAACTTTCAAAGCACTTTCTACGGCTGTAGGAATAATTGCCACCAAGCCTAAAAAGATAGCTCCTAAAAAAGTGAGTCGGTTTGTCACCTTTTCGATATACTCACTAGTAGCTTTTCCGGGACGGATACCGGGAATACTAGAACCCATTTTTTTCAAATTTTGAGCCACATCTACTGGGTTGAGAATCAACGAAGAATAGAAGTAACTAAAGAAAACAATGGAAGTTAAGTAAACGAGGGCATATACCCAAGGTGCAGAACCACCAGGACTTAAATAGGTATTAACAATGTTTGCTAATTCGGGATTTTTAGTGAAATTAGCGACTAAAAGTGGCAAACTTAGGATTGCTGCTGCAAAAATAATCGGCATTACGCCCCCAGAATTGAGCCGGAGTGGTAAATAACTCCGCTGTTCTGCTAACACCCTTCTACCTACTTGACGACGGGCAGAAATAATGGGGATGCGGCGCATTCCTTCCTGCACGAATACAATGCCCACGATAGTGAACATAAACACTACTACAAGGACGATGACACGACCAACAATTTCCCGTCCACCAACTTGCACCAAGTCAATGGTATCGCCTAGAGACTTAGGTAAAGATGCCACAATATTGACAAAAATCAACAAAGATGCCCCATTCCCGATCCCCCGTTCTGTAATCAGTTCAGATGCCCACATCACGAACATTGAACCAGCAGTCAGAGCGATCGCAGTTTCTGCTACAAATATCGGACCTGGTGTTTTGGCAAATTGTTGCAGGAATAATGCCGAAAAAGCCACACTTTGAATAATTGCCCAAATTACAGTCACATAGCGGGTAATTTGTGATATTTTCCGCCGACCTGCTTCACCTTCATTTTTCTGAAGATTTTCTAAAGATGGCAGAGCAGCAGTGAGCAATTGGATAATAATGGAGGCATTAATAAAGGGTAAAATCCCTAAAGCGAAGATACCTAAAGTAGAGAGTCCCCGCCCAGAAAATATATCCAACAAACCAAAGATGGAATTGTTGCCCGATATAGCTTCAGCAAACTTAGGTCTATCAATGCCTGGAACAGGTAAAAAGATACCCAGGCGAACCAAAATTAAAATACCGACAGTGACAAGCAGCCTACCTCTGAGTCCGGCTGCTTGCGCCATCTGCATAAAAGTTTCTTGAGCCGTTGGGGCTTTGTCTCGACTGATCATAGAGTTTACCTTTGAAATCTTAACTATGATTTACGTGATTCATTATGATGAAGATGATTAAGTCGTCTAAACTGTGATTTTTTTGATTTATTTGATGAAGATGATGATCCTAATCATATAAATCATCCTAATCATATAAACCATCCTAATCATAAAAATCATAGTTTAGACTTTTATACAGTTTCACAACTCCCACCAGCAGCCTCAATTTTGATCCGAGCTTGACCTGTGAAAGCAGCCGCTTTGACATGAAGAGGAACATTTAATTCCCCATTGCCCAAAATTTTCAATTCACCTTTAAAAGTGGTTAAGATACCCGCCGCTTTTAAAGATGCCGCAGTTACTTCTGTGTTAGGGGGTAGGTTAGCTAACTTCTCTACATTAATCGTAGTGTAAACTCTCCGGTTAAGTAGGGGGAAGCCTTTCAGTTTAGGTATCCGGCGATACAACGGCTGTTGACCACCTTCAAAACCTGGTCTTGTCCCACTACCAGAACGGGATTTTTGACCACGCATCCCTAAACCAGCACTGGCACCTTGTCCGGCAGAAATACCTCTACCTACACGCTTACGGCGTTTTTTAGAGCCTTTTTGGGGCTTAACATCGTTCAGTCTCATGATGTAATTAGTAAGTTTTTAAACTAATACTTGCCAAAAATTACTCTATTTAAACGGTATAGAGTTTTTCAATGGCGATGCCGCGATCTTCAGCAACTTCACTTAATGTCCGCAGGGTAGATAGAGCGTTGACTGCGGCTCTGGCATTGTTCAAAGGATTATTTGAACCTAGTTGTTTAGCAAGGATATTGCGTATTCCTGCCAACTCTAATACAGTCCGTACAGCACCCCCGGCAATTACTCCTGTACCTGGTGCGGCTGGGCGCATCATCACTTTAGCTCCGCCACCAACACCATCAATGGGGTGAGGAATAGAATTGGATTTAGTGATAGGGATGTCAATTAGATGTTTTTTACCATCAGCTACACCTTTTTTCACGGCACCAATTACATCTGATGCCTTACCAACGCCTACTCCAACCTGCCCACGTTCATTACCGACGACGACAATGGCACGGAAGCTGAGTTTTTTACCACCTTTGACGACTTTACTCACCCGGCGGATTTGGATAACTCGCTCTTGCCAGGTGGTTTCTTCTTTTTTCGCACGGGCCTGCTTACGACGACCAGTTACCATAATTAATGCTCTCTTTTAGTTGTCAGTTGTCAGTTGTCAGTTGTCAGTTGTCAGTTACTACTGACTATTGACTACTGACGGACTTAGAAATCTAAACCAGCCTCGCGTGCAGCCTCGGCTAGGGCTTTGACGCGACCATGATAGAGGTTACCACCACGGTCAAAAACGACTTTGGTGATGCCTTTTTCTAGGGCGCGGACAGCTACCAATTTACCAACTTGTACTGATGCGTCACAGTTAGCACCAGAACCTATGTTAGATTTCAATTCTGGTTCTACAGTTGATGCGGCTACGATAGTTTCCTGTTTAGCATCATCAATTACTTGAGCATAAATATGCTCATTGGATCGAAATATAGCTAAACGTGGACGTTCTGGGGAACCGTTAACTTTGCCACGAACGCGCCGATGACGACGCTGTTTTGATTCTTTGCGTGTAAGTTTCATATCTACTTCTTACCACCCTTACCAGTCTTACCAGCTTTGCGTCTGACCACTTCACCCGCATAGCGAATACCTTTACCTTTGTAGGGTTCAGGTGGGCGAACGGCACGAATTTTAGCTGCTGTGTTCCCGACAATTTCTTTGTCATAACCGCTGACTATGACATTAGTAGTCCCTTCTACCGCAAATTGAATTCCTTCTGGTGGTTCAATTTGTACCTTATGGCTATAACCCATGTTTAAAACTAGGTTACGGCCTTCAAGTTGGGCGCGATAACCCACACCTTGAATTTCCAAGCGCCGTTGAAAACCTTGAGAAACTCCTTCCACCATATTGGCCACTAAGGTGCGGCTCAAACCGTGCATTTGTCTGGAGGTACGGGTTTCATCACGACGAGTAACTAGCAATGTTTCTCCTTCTTGGGAGAGGATGACATTTCTAGGTAGTTGACGGGAAAGTTCACCTTTTGGACCTTTCACCACTACTTTGAGACCATCAATCGCCACTTGCACTTTGGCGGGAATGGTAATTGGACGTTTACCAATACGAGACATGATTTTTTGTCAGTTGTTAGTTGTCAGTTGTCAGTTGTTCGTTGTCAGTTGTTCGTTGTCAGTTGTTTGTTGTCAGTTGTTCGTTGTCTTTCTTTTGCTACTGACCACTGACTAATGACCACTGACTAATGACCAATGACGATTACCAAACGTGGCAAAGCACTTCACCACCTAAATTTTGGCGGCGTGCTTCGCGGTCAGTCATAATCCCACTGGATGTAGAAATAATGGCAATACCGATACCGCCTAGCACTCTTGGTAATTCTTTTCTGTTGGAGTAAACTCGTAAACCTGGTTTACTCACTCGTTTTAGGGCAGTAATTAAGGGTTGGCGATTTTTACCTTTGTATTTCAGGGAAATAACTAGGTTACGCTTGATTCCTTCTCCTGCTTCTTCAATTTCCGCAATAAAGCCTTCTTCCCGAAGTACCTTAGCAATACTACGAGTCATCTTTGTAGCTGGTACTTGCGTAGTTTGATGTCTCGCCATATTGGCATTGCGGATGCGCGTCAGCATATCTGCAATTGTGTCGTTAGCCGCCATCGTTCCCTCTTTAGATGAACTTATTGATCGCGAAAGGGCATTCCCATTTCCTTAAGTAAGGCGCGGCCCTCTTCGTCGGTTTTTGCCGTGGTGATGATAGAAATATCTAAACCGCGGACTTGATCGATTCTGTCGTATTCGACTTCTGGAAAAATTAGCTGCTCGCGCACACCCAGAGTGTAGTTACCACGACCATCAAAGCTTTTGGGGCTGATACCGCGAAAGTCTCTGATTCTAGGCAGTGTGAGGTTAATTAGACGATCTAAGAAAGCGTACATCCGTTCGCCTCTTAGTGTCACCATAATCCCTACTGGCATACCTTGACGAATTTTAAAGCCGGCGATCGCTTTCTTTGCCCGTGTTACCACAGGTTTTTGTCCAGTAATCAGGGCAATTTCGCTAATAGAGGCCTCTAGTGATTTAGCGTTTTGAGCAGCTTCTCCCAAACCTCTGTTTATAGTTATCTTAGTCACCTTCGGCACTTGATGCACGTTGGTGTATTCAAACTGAGTAATCAATTTGGGAGTAATCGTTTCTTGATATACAGTTTTGAGTCGTGTTTTCGCCATATTGTTTGTCCTTATATCCCCTGGGCTTGGTCAGGGAATTTTAGATTTTGGATTTTAGATTATTTATCTAAAATCTCACCTGTTTTTTTGAGCATTCTCACTTTCTTGCCTTCGAGGGAATTTTAGATTTTGGATTTTGGATGAAAAATCTCATCCTATTCACCAGCTTATTTATCTAAAATCTCACCTGTTTTTTTGAGCATTCTCACTTTCTTGCCTTCAGCGGTGAAAGTGTAGCAGACGCGACTAGCAACGTTTTGCTTGGTCGAATAGAGCATCACATTGGAGCTATGAATGGGGTACTCCTGGGTAACTATTTGCCCCGATTCGCCTTCTTGCTGGGGTTTCACGTGCTTGGTTTTAAAGTTGACACCTTTGACAAGGACTTTGCTCAGTTGTGGTAGTGCTTTAATCACTTCACCAACTTTACCTTTATCTTTGCCAGCGATGACTTGCACAGTATCACCAGTTTTGACGTGCATTTTATGAAAAACTTTGGGTTGTGGGCGCTTTGCCATTACAGCACCTCCGGAGCCAGAGAAACAATTTTAGTAAAGTTTTTATCGCGCAGTTCTCGAGCTACGGGTCCAAATACCCGTGTCCCTCTAGGATTACCATCTTTGTTGATGATAACTGCGGCGTTATCGTCGAAACGGATGCACATCCCACTATCACGACTAATAGCTTTACGCGTACGAACAATTACTGCTTCTACAACATCAGACTTTTTTACAGCCATGTTGGGTGAAGACTCTTTGACAACAGCGATAATTTTATCGCCTACGCCACCATAACGACGGTTACCTGCACCTAATACGCGGATGCACATTAGTTTTTTAGCACCGCTATTATCTGCGACATTCAGATAAGATTGGGGTTGAATCACAACTGGTCTCTCTTTTAGGGTGGTTGTACCCGATAGTACAACTGTTTACGATGTGGCTTTGGTGTTCAGGATTTCTGTAACTTGCCAACGCTTAGTTTTGCTCAGGGGTCTAGTTTCCTGAATCCGCACCCGGTCACCTGTTTTGCACGTATTCTCTTCGTCGTGAACTTTATAGCGGCGGGTTTGAACTACGATTTTGCCGTACTTGGGGTGAGGAGCGCGGTTTTCTATGGCTACTACCACAGTTTTTTGCATTTTATCGCTCACTACCAAGCCAACTCGTTCTTTGACTGCCATAATCTCCTACTTTTGTTCTGGGTCTGAAAGACTTGCTGCCCGGTTACGTTCTCCTTCTACTGTCAGTAATTGGGAGAGACGATGACGGGCGTGTTTGAACTGGTGAGGCTTTTCTAGTTGTCTAGTGGCTTTTTGCAAGCGCAACTGGAATAGTTGTCGTTTAACAGCGACAATTTCTTCACCTAGCCGTTCGTCATCTAATTCTCTAGCTGCGGAAATTTTGGAAAGAGGCATAAACTACTCCTGCTCCTGTGGTTGAGAGCGGGTAATAAACTTGGTTTTAATTGGCAATTTAGCATCAGCCAACCGCATAGCTTCGCGGGCAATTTCTTCAGTCACGCCACCAATTTCAAACATGATCCGGCCTGGTTTGACTACGGCTACCCAGAATTCTGGATTACCTTTACCAGAACCCATCCGGGTTTCAGCAGGACGCATGGTGATTGGTTTGTCAGGAAAAATCCGAATCCAGATTTTGCCACCCCGGCGAATATAACGAGTCATTGCCCGACGGGAAGCCTCGATTTGCCGTGAGGTAATCCAAGATGGTTCTTGGGCCTGAAGTCCAAACTCTCCAAAGTTGAGGGTACTTCCACGGGTGGCAAGACCTTCCATGCGTCCGCGTTGTTGTTTGCGGAATTTAGTTCTTCTAGGACTTAACATGATTAGTCATTAGTCGTTTGTCATTGGTCATTAGCCGTTAGTCATTTATGAGTAACTAGGCTTCATTGGAGCGATCTTCAAACTGTTGGCGACGACGTTGTTGTTTACGACGAGGTTCGCGGTCACGATCACCACGGTCACGGTCACGGTCACGGTCTCTAGCTGGTTGTTCGGGAGCTTGTTCCTGTCCAGGAATAATTTCTCCCTTAAATACCCAAACTTTAATCCCGAGAATTCCGTAAGTTGTCTTAGCTGAACAGGAAGAATAGTCAATATCAGCACGCAAAGTATGGAGGGGAACTCTACCTTCACGAGTCCACTCTGAGCGGGCAATTTCTGCACCGTTGAGCCGACCACCGACTTGAACTTTAATTCCTTGTACACCTGCTCTTTGAGCGCGTTGAATTGCTTGACGGACAACTCGACGGAAGGAAACGCGACGTTCCAATTGTTGAGCAATATATTCAGCAATTAGGTAAGCATCAGCATCAACTCGTTGGATTTCCACAACGTTAATGCGAATTTGGCGATTACCACCCAAAGCTCCTTGTAATCCAATCCGCAATGATTCAATACCTTGACCACCACGACCTACAACCACACCCGGTCTAGCTGTCCGTACTTCTAGGTCGATTTGATCAGCCTTGCGCTCAATTCTTACTTCGGAAATACCGGCGTTATTTTGAGCGTATCTACCTAGTTTTTGTTCAATGTATTGACGGAGTTTGTGGTCTTCTTGGAGAAGTTCTGGATAACGGTCAGGTTCTGCGAACCAACGGGATTGGTGTTCTTGAGTTATACCCAGTCGAAAGCCGACTGGATGAATTTTCTGTCCCACGAATGCTTCCTCTAAAATTTCTTACTGTACGCAATTTTATTGTGCCGGGATGGCTGTTTACTTAGCAGCAGTGCCAGCGGAAACAGCAACAGTGATATGACACGTTGGTTTGCGAATTTGGTAAGCTCGACCTTGCGCTCTGGGTTGAAACCGTTTTAGCACTGGTCCTTGGTCAGCATAGGCTTGACTGATCACCAAACTGGATCTATCTAAGCCAGCATTATGCTCTGCATTAGCAGCGGCACTTCTGAGAACCTTTAATATTGGGTCACAAGCACCATAGGGCATAAATTCGAGCAGAATTAGCGCTTCTCGGTATGAACGTCCGCGAATCTGATCAAGTACACGACGCACTTTATAGGGAGAAATGCGGATAAAACGGGCGATCGCCTTAACTTCAGTAGTATCAGTTGCCATTTTCATAACTTGCTCTATTTTTATCAATTAAAAATTAAAAAATGGGAATTGTTCATTTTTAATTTTTAATTGATCTATCTCCCTGATTTTTTGTCACTTTTGCCATGACCTCTATAGGTACGAGTAGGAGCAAATTCTCCTAACTTATGACCTACCATTTGTTCATTGACAAATACAGGAACGTGCTGCCGTCCATTATGAACAGCGATAGTATGACCTACCATCAAGGGCAAAATTGTCGAAGCTCTCGACCAAGTTTTGACCACTTGTTTTTCATCTTTTGCGTTTAACTTCTCAATTTTCTTGAGCAGATGGTCAGCAACAAAAGGACCTTTTTTTAAAGAACGACCCATAGTTCAATTTTGGATTTTGGATTTTGGATTTTGAATTTCTTAATTTTGGATTTTGGATAATTAAGCTGTCTTAATATTAGGCTTCAAAAACTTTGAACACTTAAACATAGACTCAATCTAAAATCCAAAATTTAAAATCTAAAATTCTTAGGACTGACGACCACCACGACCACGTTTAGAAGATTTGCGGCGACGACGGATAATCAACTTAGTGCTGGCTTTCTTCTTCTTCCGAGTCTTAGCACCTAATGTGGGTTTACCCCAAGGTGTCACAGGACCGGCTCTACCGATAGGTGCTCTACCCTCACCACCACCATGTGGGTGATCTACTGGGTTCATCGCACTACCACGAACCTTGGGACGACGGCCTTTCCAGCGATTCCGTCCAGCTTTACCAGCACTCAGGTTTCTTGCGTCTGTATTACCAACTTGACCAATGGTGGCGTAGCAATCACGGCGAATTAACCGGACTTCACCAGAAGGTAATCTTAGAGTCACATAATTGCCTTCTTTAGCGACAACTTGCGCTACCGCACCAGCGGCACGCACGATTTGACCACCTTTACCTGGTGTCATTTCGACGTTGTGAACACCAGTACCCAAGGGCATATTCGATAGAGGCAATGCATTACCATCTTCGATAGGAGACTCAGGTCCAGCAATTACCTTTGTGCCTACTTTCATGCCATTTGGTTGCAAGATGTAACGTTTTTCGCCATCTTCATACAACAACAAAGCGATCCGCGCATTGCGGTTAGGATCGTATTCAATGGCTGTAACTGTAGCAGATATATTCCGCTTATCTCGTTTAAAATCAATAATGCGGTAAAGTTGTTTGTGTCCGCCACCCCGACGACGGCTGGTTATCCGCCCTTGATTGTTCCGACCTTTGGGACGATGAACTGACTCAGTTAATGATTTTTCTGGTTCAGTTTTCGTAATTTCGGCAAAGTCAGAAATGATAACTTGGCGAGTACTGGGGGTATAAGGGCGATAAGAACGAGTACCCATAGTTCAATTTTGGATTTTGGATTTTGAATTTTGGAGTCAGAATTTTTTGATTTTAATTTTCGATTTTTAATTGTTACTTGGCATTGTTTTTATTAGCCCAATCTAAAATCTAAAATCTAAAATCTAAAATCTCTAGACTTCTGGGAAGAGGACTTTTCTAATTTTCTCATCATCCCCAGGAGCAACGGTGACAATAGCTCGCTTATAGTGGGGCTTATAGCCAACAAATCTACCTACACGCTTTTGTTTGCGTGGGGGATTAGCGGTATTGATCTTGACGACCTTAACTGCAAATAGGTTTTCAATTGCGGCTCTAATTTGTGGCTTAGTGGCTTTAGGAATTACTTCAAATGTGTATTTGTTTTGTTCCATGAGCATGGTCGCTTTTTCGGTGAGAATGGGGCGACGCACTAAATCTGGTAGATCACGGGTGGCAACTACTTTAGGCACTGTAGACCTCCTGAATCTTGTCTAGGGTTGATGATGTGACAATAATTTTGTCAGCATGGAGCAGGTCATAAACATTTAACTGGTTAGCGGGAATCAGTTTTAAGTTTTCGATATTACGAGCTGATAAAAGCACGTTTTCTGCTATTTCCGACAAAATCAAAAGTGTCTTTTGTTCTGGTGTAGCGCCCCATCTACCTAATGCTGCTATGAGGTCTTTGGTTTTAGGGCGCTGTAACTCGGTGCTAAATTCTTCAACAACTATTAAATCTTCAGCGCGACTGATAAAGGCTGTCCGCAATGCCAAACGGCGTTCCTTGCGGTTCATGCTGATGTTGAAATCTCTGGGTTTTGGTCCAAAGATTACACCACCACCACGCCACAATGGTGAACGGATAGAACCAGCCCGGGCGCGACCTGTGCCTTTTTGCCGCCAAGGTTTACGACCACCACCACGAACTTCTGCACGAGTTTTAGTGCTGGCAGTTCCTTGACGAGAATTGGTCATTTGTCTGACTAGGGCGCGGTGTACGATATGCGCCGCTGTTGTTGGTTTGGCAACTCGTAAGTCGAAGGTTGTCTCTCCAACTTGCTCTCCCTGCCAATTTTTAATTACACTCTCTACCATCTTTGTGTCCTTTGTCAGTTGTCCTTTGTCATTCGTTCGTTGTCAGTTGTCTTTTCTCCTGACTAATGACCAATGACTAATGACTATTTTTTACCAACTATATTTGCAGGAATAATACTCACTAAGGCTCCTGGTTTACCAGGAATAGCTCCCTTAATCAGAATTAAGTTGCGTTCTACATCTACTCGTATTACTGTCAGTTTGCGAATTGTGACACGAGTACCGCCTAAACGTCCTGCCATCCTTTTACCGGGATAAACACGACCTGGGGTTGTACCAGCACCAATAGAACCTGGCGCTCTATGGTTTTTGGAACCGTGTGACATGGGACCACGAGCGAAGTTGTTACGCTTTTGGTTGCCGGCAAAACCGCGACCAATACTTGTCCCAGCTACATCTACAATTTCACCGGCACTAAAAAGATCTGCTTTAAGTTCTTGACCTAAAGTATAGTCACCAGAGTTATCGGTGCGATATTCATTTAAGTGACGGAGTGCTGGGGCGGATGATTTAGCCAAATGTCCCAACAATGGTCTGTTCAGTGCCTTGGGTTTAACTTCGCCATAACCAACTTGAATGGCAGCGTAACCGTCGGTCTGTTTCGTTTTAACTTGTGTAACGGTGCATGGACCGGCTTTGATGACAGTAACAGGAATAGAGACTCCTGCTTCATCAAAGATTTGGGTCATGCCCAGCTTGGTGCCGAGAATACCTACAGACACAGTTACTGGTTCTCCTTTCGTGCTATTTTTTTGGTCTTGACTTGGCAGTCGAATTGGGACAGGTTTTGTCGCTGTCGCTTGAGTGTAAACTTTACCTTCTGAATTTTGGACTGGCGTTAGACAGTGCAAATTCCTGGCGACACCACAATTTTTGTCCCTTTTGCTTTAGTGAATTTGTTTATTTTCACTTACTCAATCACAATAACAGGAATAATTGCCTACTCTACCGAGCAGGTATTACTTCTGGAATCCAATGCGAGGCTTTATTGCTTTGCGCTGTGTGCAGCAATGCTTTCGTCCAAGCAATTGCTTTGGCACTCTACCGTTGTAGTCGGACTTAAATGGTTATTTCCACTCAGTATCCATTTCTTGAGACTAAGCATAATGCCATTA
This sequence comes from Nostocales cyanobacterium ELA583, assembly GCA_037131225.1. Lineage (GTDB taxonomy): Bacteria > Cyanobacteriota > Cyanobacteriia > Cyanobacteriales > Nostocaceae > Dolichospermum. The sequence continues at coordinate 42,689 of JBAXRM010000015.1, forward strand.
AACCAACATTATTGCTCAAGAACTACCTCTTCTAATACCTTAAACTATTGTTTGAGGTCTTGCCTAATTTTTTTTAGGATTTACGGGAGTGATTTGGCGTGGGAGCTTAAATATGACTTCGGCTCTTGATTCGACCTGAAAGCTTTTTTAGTTTAGCAGTCTCTTACTCTGAATGAGCTAGTTTTATTCTTTTGGGGGAACTAACTAGAAACTCAGATGCTAGGACTAACTAGAAACTTTTAATAAGAAAGATGGCTATCTGCTATCTAATTATACTATCCGGTCACAATCTAACAGTATAAATCATTCATTAATTTTTGTCTAGTATTTTTTTGTTATATTTATAAAGTGCTGAGGTGGGGGTGGATGATTTTGCTCAGATTCTGACTTTGAATTTTCTAAATTATTGAAAATTTCCAGTTTCATTTAACTCAATCTACCACTAGAGAGTGAATAATAGAGATATCTCGGTGGGATAGGAAGAAAATCTATGGCACTAATTACTACTGGTAACGGGTTCATCCGCAATTTGGAGAAATTTGGGGCGTTGGGTGTTTATGTCCCTCTGGAGGGGGGCTATGAAGGTCGATATCTCCGCCGATTACGGGCTGCTGGCTATGTTGGCCTGCATATTACTGCTAGGGGACTGGGTGATGTGGCTGCTTACCTGACTCAAGTTCATGGTGTCAGACCACCACATTTAGGTAAAAGAAGCAACAGTAGTGGTGCGGCTGTGGGTGATGTATATTACTTACCACCAATGATCAGTTCTCATTTGGAACAACTGCCACCCAAGTCTAAGGGGTTGGTGTTGTGGATTATTGAGGGATATATTCTTTCTGATCAGGAAGTTGAGTATTTAATGAATTTGCCTAAGTTAGAACCACGGGTTAAGGTGGTAATTGAGAGAGGTGGCGATCGCACTTTCCGCTGGACTCCTTTGGAAAAGACACTGTTGGCTAGTTAAGCGAATTACAAAGAGATTAAAAGGGTGGGTAAACCCCACCCATACAGTTTGTTTGGGGATATCTTAATTCTGTATTTCCTGTTGTACCCAAGCACGAAAGGATTTACTAGCTTGAACTTCATCTATTTGGCAATCTTGCAAAAATTGATAAAGTTTTGGTTTGGTGATTATAGAAAATGTAGGACTTTTTTCTCCTTCAATATATTGATGATTTTGAAGTTGATAAATTTGCCATATTTCACCGTTATAACGCCAAAATTCCGGTACACCCATGCTGGCATAAAACTTGAGTTTATTGATGTCAGTATGAGTAATATCTACTTCTACAATTAAGTCAGGTGGTGGATCTTCGTTTAAATCAACTTTTTTCCCAACTACTTGAGGTTGATTTTGAATGTAATAACAATTATCAGGTTCAGCACTTCTTTGTAAATCATCACGGTTTAAGGTTGTTGAACCCATTGTTTTAATTTTCAACCCCATTTCTTCTACCAAAATGCGGATGAATAGTTCAATTAATCTGGTAGCACTTTCATGTTCTTCTAAAGGCATTGTAATTTCTAATGTTCCTTGATCATAGATAAGTCGAGAAGAACGACTTTGCCCTAATGCTGCTAAAATTTGCTGATAATTTTGCCAAGTAATGTTGTGAAAAACTACTCTTTGTTCTGCTGGGGTAATTTCTGGAATGATGTTGTTTGGTTTAATGATTGTATTAACCATATTTACCTTTAGATTTGGCTTAATAACTCAAGTGGCTGCTAAAAGGTAATTGGTGATGAAATCCATTTTTTCATCCTGTTCATCCTTTAATCGGTAGACATCCTGATATGGCTTGCGCTACGCTATCAGACAGTTTGCCTAATTAGCAACTTACGTTAATAGTTATTATAATATATTACACAAAAGTGAGAAATGAGTGAATTTGAATTTGTCTACTCCATTCCAATTAATTGGGCGTTCTGGAGAATTTCAGCGCATTATTGAAATACTTGCTAAAGATGGTGATTTGTTGATTACTGGAGTTCCTGGGAGTGGGAGACGGACTTTAGTTAGGGGTGCAGCACAGGAAGTTAATACAGTTATTTTGGAAATAGACTGTATTCGGGCTACAGAAGCGGAAAGATTTGTGCAATTATTGGCAGAAGCAATTAGTGAAAACTGGGAAATAGGAAAAATTCAAAACTGGGTACATCAAAATTCATTAGAATTTTTTGAATTTAATGCTGAAAACGAACTCAAATTGATTCGTCCTTTAGAACAAAAACAACTTTGGCAAGCTTTCGCTAATTTGTTAGAATTATTAGAAATTATGGCGGTTGATTTAAATCAACGAATATTGCTAATTTTAGAAAGTTTTCCCCATATTCGTTCTTGGGATCGTCAAGGTTTATGGGAAACTACATTTAGGCAGGAAGTTAGGGCTTATGCTCATGTTAGCTATGTTTTAATAGCCACTATTGCTGAGTCTAGCCAACATCCAGATGATACTAATGATCTGCTAGAAACTATTCAGTTAGCGCCTTTATCTAAAGATGTTGTAGCTTTGTGGGCTAGGGAAATTTTACATACGGACGGTTTCACGTTTGACTGTCATAGTCAAGCCTTACAGCTATTTCTAGAGGCTGTAGAGGGGCATACTGGCGATGGTATGGCAATTATTCGGCGGTTATCTGCGTCGCGTTGTGCAGATGGTTTAATTAGGGAAGAAGATGTCCAAAAGGCTATATCAGGATTATTGAAAGATTTATCAATGACTTATGAATCTTTGTTGATGTTGTTACCAGCAAATCAGGTACATTTATTAGAATCTTTGGCTATTGATCCGACTGATAAACCGCAGAGTAAAGAGTATATTCAAAAGCATGGACTTTCACGGGGTGGAAGTCTGCAAGGTGCGTTAATTGGTTTACAGCATAAGGGTTTAATTTATAATGCTGAACATGGTTATCGGTTAGCTATGCCTTTATTAGCTTTGTGGTTAAGAGAACGGTTGGGTTAATTTTGTTTCGCGCAAAGGCGCAAAGGAACGAAGGCGCAAAGGAGGAAGGTTATGATTCTGGTAAAAATTCAGGTTCTAATATTTGTGTGATTTCATAATGACAATTTTCTGGAAAGGTTTCATAGGGGAGGTTTGTTTCTTTGACTGCTAAGTTAATTCCATCTTGATAACTTAATGAAAAGGCTTCTTCTAAATAGGATTTTAAACTGGGACTATCTGCTAATATTCGGTTGATTTGAGTCCGTTGTTCTCGAATTGTTGCTAACCAACTATTACTACGTTTTTCTGGTTGATGTTGCCATTTTAGTAAGTGTCCTAATAACAAGGCTAAAAGGTTGGTTAATTCTCTTCTTTCTTATCTTCCCAATGTTTCTATCTCTTCAATTAAGTTGAGTTTATCTAGTGTTTCCCATTTTTCTTCTCTGAGTAGTTGTGCTTGTGTTTTTGTCCATCCATAAAAATCAGAATTGTACAGTGTATTCATGGTTTTTACCTGTAACCTACTATATAAGATTTAATTGTCTGAATCAGGATTTTCAGGATGTAAATTTGTCTGAATCAGGATTTCCAGGATTTTAGGATTTTCAGGATAGGAATTTGTCTGAATCAGGATTTTCAGGATTTTTCATGAAAATTGATTCACAATTTGTCAGGTATTATTGATATCTTTCTTCTATTCTACAACTGTATTTGATTATTGTCAGAATCAGGATTTACGGTTACTGAGCGAAGTCGAAGTACAACATTAGAAGATGAACAGGATTTCGTTATTTTCACATCTTACCTATTCTTCAATCCTGTAAATCCTTAAATCTGCCGATTATCGGTCAAGATTTTGATAACTTTGGTTTTGTTGGTTCTGACTTCGTTGATTTCAAATGTATCACCAAAGCCACCTCATCCCAGCCTAACTATTACCCGATAGCGGTCTTGTAGTAACAAGCCTGAACTACAGGTTTCACAAAATAGGATATTGTTGGGATTTTGCGGCTTTGGGCAGTTAGGATTGATGCACAGGCTCATGATCTTGGTAGGTAGCACATTTATCTGATATTCTACCTTGATTTACGGAAAATAAATATGTCTGAATCAGGATATCCAGGATTTGAGGATTTTCAGGATGTGAATTTGTCTGA
>JBAXRM010000016.1:0-46625 GCA_037131225.1 Nostocales cyanobacterium ELA583
ATCTTCAGCGACAATACGACCGTAGGGACCACTACCTTGCAGGGTGTTTAAATCAACCTTGAGTTCTTTGGCTAATTTGCGGGCACGGGGTGAAACTACGACTCTGCCGGGTTGATGGTTAGAACCATTTTGAGATGCGGTGACGGGGACAGCAACAGCGGTAGCAACGACAGGTACAGGGGCAGGTGTGGAGAGGGCAGCAGTGCCACCTGGGTTGGCTAAGGACTTGGCTGTGGCGATTTCTGCTTCTGTTTCGGCGATATAAGCGATCGCTGCGCCGACTGGAGCGGTTTCACCTGCGGGAACAATGATATAGGCAAGATATCCTTCATAGAAGGTTTCTACGTCCATATCAGCTTTATCTGATTCGACAACCACCACCGTTTCGCCTTTCTCCACTTTATCTCCAGGTGACTTGACCCAGGAGACAATTTTGCCTTCGGTCATGGTGGAACTCAGCGCCGGCATAAATACTTCGTTAATGCTCATGATATGGTGGTTTCAGAATCAATAATATATGGACTTTAATCTATAGAATTTTAACAGTTTTGTAATCAAGTGGGTGATTTTTTAGAAAAATCAGGTTAATGAGAACTATCTGTTTTTTTTCCAGAAAACACAACCGCTTACTTCATTGTCAGCGATTTTAGGGAATTGAATGTATTTCTATGAGAAGATAGTTCTTCCTTATCGAGTTCACGATAACAAATTCAAAATCGTTTGTCAACCCTCTCAATTATTAATTTCCCCCCCAGTCAGGGTCTATCATGTACACACAAGTCCTACCTGTCTTCGTTTTGGCCTATTTCGCCCCCTAAATACCCCAATTCTGGGGGACTTTAAAAACTATTGTTCCCCTATTTTGGGGGTTAGGGGGCAATTCAATCACTTGTGTGTACAGCGTACGTAGCCAGTCAAGGTAGTCAAGCGCAATGCTGATTGGTGTGAACTTAATGGAATAATTATGTAAAAACTGAGTTTCGTTTTTCTCTTTCCCATACTCTGTATGAGAATGAATTTTATAAGGCTTTTGCCTTGATAACTGTGGAGGCAGAGCCTCTGTGATAACATTCCCAGTCAGAGACTGGGAACGAGATATGCTAAACTTCTAATTCGGTGATAATGTTTTAGATGTCTCCGCGAATTTCTTCGACAATGCCATCACGGAGGACAATTTCAACCTGCATTTTACTAATCAAGTTATCACCTGGTTCGATGCGGAAAAAGCTTTCCATTTGAAATTGGTTGACTTCTTGATCTAATTCCAACAATTGTACTTGCTGGAGGTTTTGCAGCAATTGGTTTTTCTGCTCTAGGAGTTCACTTTTCTTTTGATTAACTTGAAGTTGGATATTGTCAATTTGTTGGAGTGTTTGGGGTCCTGGTGGTTGAACACTCTGTTTTTGAATGGCACTAATTGCTCTTTGACCTTCAACGTCTAGTTGTTGCAGTTGTTGGTCAACTTGATTAATCTGACCCTGTAGTTGCTGTTGTACTTCCTCTTTCCAGAGACCAGTAACTATGGCTTTGACATTAATCGGACGTTTTAAAAGCAATTGCGGGTTAGATACATCCATAAATACTGTACTTAGGAAATTATTTGGTAAACATTCCATCAATAATATCGCAATATCGTTCCATGACAATGTGACGACGGATTTTGAGCGTTTGTGTCATTAGTCCATTTTCAATTGAGAATTGTTCCTCAATCAGTTTGAATGGTCCAATACGATCATCGGCTCGATAGCTGGGACGGTTTTGAACTTCCCGATTTAATTCTTGACGAAACAAATCCTGGACTATTTTACTCTCTAAGTCAATCTTTTGATTATTGTTTGCAGTTTCTGCCCATTTTGCTAAGGCTTCTAGATTAGGAACAATCAAAGCGCCAATGCTCCGTTGATCTTGTCCTACTAACATGATTTGGTCAATGTAGGGCGATCGCAAACAAGCATCTTCTATGGGCTGAGGTTCGATGTTTTCGCCGTTGGTTAAGACAATGGTATCCTTTGCCCTACCTGTTAATACTAGGTCATTTTCGGGAGTTAACCAACCTAAATCACCGCTATCAAACCAACCTTCTGCGTCTATAGCTTTCTTTGTGGCTTCGGGATTTTGGTAATATCCCTGCATGATTTGTGGTCCTTTGAGCAGGACTAAACCCCGTTCTCCCACTGGTAGCAGTTGACGAGTCTCAGGATGAACAATTTTAACTTCTGTACCGGGAATTGGTTGTCCTGACGAACCCCGTAAATTCCGCCAAGGACGACGAGCATTAGTTACAGGTGAGGTTTCTGTCAAACCATAACCTTGTAATATTTCAACGCCAACAAGTTCAAAAAAAGTATCTATGTATCCAGGTAGCGCCCCACCACCACTAATAACGTGCTTGATTTTGCCGCCGGTGGCTTCTCGCACTTTGCCATAAACTAACTTTTCACCTAGTATATGGAACGGTAACAAACTTAATTCTACTATTTTGGCTTGGAAACGTTCAATAGCTGAAGCGTGAAGATGATTTAAACTCAAATTCTGAGCAATGCGTCGCGCTTCAATATATTTCTGGCTCATTTCCAGTAAAAACTTCACTAAACTTTGTTTTTTGGCTGGTTGTTCGCGGAATTGCTTTTGCACTCCTTCATAAATTGACTCCCATAATCGAGGCACAGCAATCATGTAATTGGGTTTAAATTTCTTTAAATCCCCTTTAACTGAACGCAAATTAGTGTAGATTTGGGTACAGCCTTGAGAAAGTAGAAAATACTCACCACTGCGTTCATAACTATGCCATGTCGGTAAAATGCTGAGAGCTATATCTCCTTTTTCTGGTTGTACTACTGCTCCCAAGCTTTTGACTTGGTGCAGCAAATTTCCGTGAGAGAGCATCACACCCTTGGGTTTTCCCGTAGTTCCAGAGGTATAAATTAGGGTTGCCAATGTTTCGCCGCTGTATTTATTTGCTACTAAGGTGTTGTTGCTACCAATGTCTAATAACTGGGAAAAGTTCACCACTTGAAAATTAAGTTCTGTGGGTGGTGTTTCATCAGAAAGCAGCACTACCAGTTTAATCGGTAATTCATTGAGGCTCTCTCCTAATTTATTTAGAGTTTTAATATCCTCTACTACTAATGCTGTACTACCACTATGGGAAATAATATAAAGTACTTCTTCTCGGTCTGCTTGGGCGCTACGGACTGCATCTACCGCTCCAGCAGTCATGATACCTTGATCAGCAATAAACCAACGGGGACTATTATCAGCAATTAGAGAAACCCTTTCACCATAGGTAACTCCTAATGTCTGCAAACCAGCCGCAAATTGTTGAATTTGCTCTGACAACTGAGTATAAGTAATTTTAACTTCTGGTTTGGAGTGGGGATTATGTAAAGCCACAATATTACCAAATTTCTTGGCAACTAAAGTCCAAATTTCTGGTAATGACTCAACATTTGTGTAATCCACTAAACTTTGTAAGGCCAAGCTTTCTCGCTGGGAAATGTTAGCTAAGAAAGAAGTTGCAGATTGGTTATTTGTCATAAGTGCTACTGTTAAATTAAATTAATAACGCTATCTAATATTTAGTTTACATATTATTGGATAAAAATTACTGAATTATTCCTCCGTTCCATCTATAAAAATCTATGCTAAACTGATTTTATATAAACTAAATACTATGGTTAAGTCTTATTTCATTTCCATATATTTATGAGACTAACCAAACTGTTCCTATGTAATTTCGTCTGGGAATAATTCCCTATGGGTTTAATGGATGTATTATTGCTCACCGTCATCAATGCTGGGGCTTGTTTAGTTTTGCCAAAGCTGCTATCTATGATTTTGGTTCGTAAACCTGAACAATTTTCTCTTGATTCTAGTTGCAACCCTGCCAATATGAAAATGACAAGTTTTCCATATTGTACAACTTACGCATTAACTGGTAGTCAATTTTGTAAATTTAGTCCGCGTTTTTGTGATAAATGTTCTCTTAATTAAGGAGAATAAAATTTCAAACGCAGATGAATTGGCTTTGTTTGGGAAAAATTAAAAGTCAATATTATCTTTAATGGATTTGGGGTTTTCGCGTCGCCATTTTGCTCTAACTAATCGAATTTCATCAAAAGTGTAGCTTTCGCCTAAATTTTCTCGAATGGGTGTTAGTGCAATATCACCAACAATTTCTAAGACGTTCCAGATTTTTTTCTGGCGTTCTAAGGGGACTAATTGACTTAAATCTAAAGATTGTTTTTTCTCAATTAAATTTGAGATATGACTGATAATTGTGGCAGTTTTAACGTTGCGTTTTTGAGCAATTTCCTGAATACTCAAACCCTGGTTATACAACTCTAATGTTGTTAATTCTGTATCGGAGGGTGAGTTAGGAGAATGTGAGAAATTAACTTGATTAATGGTTTTTTCTGGTAATCCTTGTTCTTGACGATATGATTGGATTTCTGCTAGGAAACTTTTGCCATATTGAGATAATTTATGACTACCAACTCCAGAAAGATTACCAAATTCATCTAAGGTTTTAGGCTGCATTTGTGCCATTAATTTTAAGGTAGAATCATGGAAGATGACGTAGGGTGGCACTGCTTGTTCGTCTGCGAGTTGTTTACGAAGCGATCGCAATTTTTGCATCAAAACTTCTACATCTGCGGCTTTACTACCACTATCTTCCCAAGTAACTTTTTGAGCCATGGGAACAGCAATAGAAACTGTGCGTTGTTTTCGCATTACTTCCCAACTTAAAGCATTAAGTTTTAAAATTGAATAACCATCAGATGTTTGTTCTAATAAACCTTGATGTAAAAGAGATCTTCCTAACATTCTCCATTCATCTACTGTTTTATCTTTACCAATTCCATAAGTAGAAAGTTGATCATGTTTATTAACAACAATTTTCTGATTTTTTCCGCCTCTTAACACATCAATAATATGTAACATCCCAAATCTTTCTTTAGACCTAGCCACACAAGATAAAAATTTCATGGCTTCAATTGTCCAATCTTGGATAGGTTTGGGATAAAGACAATTATCACAATTCCCACAATTTCCCGGAAATCTTTCCCCAAAATAACTTAATTGAATTGTGCGTCTACAATCTGTTCCTTCTGCATAATCAATAACTTGACGAAGTTGCTGTTTAGCTATTAGCTGTTCTTGCGGATCTGGTTTTTGATTAATACTCCATTCAATGGTTTTAATATCACCATAATTAAAAAATAGTGTACATTTAGAAGGTTCATCATCTCTGCCAGCTCGTCCTGATTCTTGATAATAACTTTCTAAATTTCGGGGTAAATCGGAATGTATTACAAACCGCACATCAGGTTTATTAATGCCCATACCGAAGGCAACTGTGGCTACCATTACCCGCACATCATCCCGAATAAATCGAGTTTGATTTTTTGATCTTTCATCATCACTTAAACCAGCATGATAAGGCAAAACTGAAATTTTATCATTTTGTAATTTTAAAGTTATTTCATCAACTTTTTTCCGGGTTAAACAATAGATAATTCCTGAACCTTCATTTTCTCTAACTATTGCTAATATTTCGGCGTAAGCGCGGTTACTTTTAGCGCGGACTTCATAATGAAGATTTTGGCGGTTAAAACTAGCAATATGAATACTTGGTTGTTTTAATCCTAATTGTTCAATAATATCAGCCCTGACTCTATCTGTAGCGGTAGCAGTTAAAGCAACTGTAGGCACATTAGGATAACGTTTTCTGAGCAATCTTAATTGCCGATATTCTGGGCGGAAATCATGTCCCCATTCAGAGACACAATGGGCTTCATCAATAGCAAAGGTGGAGATTCCAATTTTTTCTTTAACTACGTCTAAAAGGGGGAGAAATCGGTCACTGACGAGACGTTCTGGGGCGACATAAAGTAATTTTATTTTACCATTCATGACCGCTTCTTCACGAGAGCGAACTTTATGGGTGTTGAGACTACTATTCAGAAATGTGGCGGAAATATTATTAGTTCGCAGTGCTTCTACTTGATCTTGCATTAAAGCAATCAAGGGTGATACTACGACTGTTAAACCTGGTTTTAATAGCGCCGGTAATTGAAAGCATAGAGATTTCCCCCCACCTGTGGGCATAATTACCATTAAATCACGATTTGCCAAAGCATCTTCGATAATTTGCCTTTGTCCAGGGCGAAACTGATCATAACCAAAGTGATGTTTTAAGTGTTTTTCTAAGTCGGGGTACTGAAGCATGGTAGATGGCCACTGCGTGTCTGGGTTGTGATGAAGATATTAAAATTTTAACTCACGTTGGGGAATTGGAAGAGGGATAGTAGTTATAATTATAGACAAAGATTAATGAAAATTGTCAGAATCAGGATTGACAGGATTTTAGGATTAACAAAATGAAGATGAGGGTTTTTTCAGTAACTACCATTTATAATATTGCTGCTTTGGATTGTGGTTCAAAAATGCAGTATTGTTGGGTTTCTATGGGTTGATTTTTATGGTTTCTGGGTAAGAAGAAGTCCCAGTCATCAATCACTGTTGTTACAAAATCTTCTGGTTCCATAAATTTACTATAAATTAAGTTGTATAAAAGTTATTTCGATAGTTATAGTTGATATTTCACAAAAATTCATACCAAGGTCTAGTATATCACTTCAATAAACAGTCATGTTAAATGTAACAATATAAATTGTTAACTTTTTTTAACCTCATATCATGAAAGCAATTTGGAACGGCGCAGTTTTAGCCGAAAGCGATAATACCGTAATTGTCGACAGAAACCATTATTTTCCTGCTGACAGCATTAACAAGCAATATTTCACAGACAGCAGCACCCACACTACTTGTTCTTGGAAAGGAGTTGCTAGTTATTACAGTGTTGAAGTTGATGGACAAATCAATCAAGATGCAGCTTGGTACTATCCTAGTGCTAAAGAGAAAGCTAAAAATATAGAAGGTTATGTTGCTTTCTGGAAAGGTGTAAAAGTCGAAGCTTAGACTAATATTAGATTAGCCAGGGAATCAATTCCCTGTCTAATAGCTAAAGTCGGTTAAAACCGACTAATTATTTCGTTGTGATCTAAATCTTTTTTTAATCTTTAGCTATGACAATATCACTAGATTTAATTACAGCATAAGCTTCTGTACCTTCAGATAATTCTAACTCTTCAGCCGAAACTCTAGTAATCATTGAAGTTAACTCAACCCTATGAACAATTTCTAAAGTTACTTCGGTATTCACGCTTCCGGTCGTTATGCGTTTGACAACTCCTTTTAAAACATTGCGTGAACTGACTTTTAAGGCTTTTTTGGGACTAACAATTTCAAATTCAGGATGCTTATTTTCTACTTTTTCTTGTGAAGTTGATGATGATATATTAGGTAATGAATATTTATTAAGTCCCCGCACTAATTCCCGCAAAATCTCTGTTTTAGTGCGCTGGGAGTTTTGACAAAACTCTTCTAAAATCTTGCGTTCTTCTTCTGATGTTTGGAATGTCACCCAACCTTGGTCTTTTCTTGGCATAAAATTACTAATTTATTTAGTTAGTATAATGTTTATACAATACTAGCAAAAGTCAATGTTTTTTACCTACTTGTACAATTGAATAGAACATATCAAAGCATTTTAATTTTGTGAACTTTTATATCGGGTGTGCAGTTTGGGCTTATAGAGGTTGGGTGGGTGAACTTTATCCTCCAGGGACTCGCAGTGGTGACTTCTTAAATCTTTACAGTCGTCGTTTTACTACTGTAGAAGGAAATACTACTTTCTATGCTACACCTAATGCAGAAACTGTTACTCGTTGGGCGACGGAAACACCACCAGGGTTTGAATTTTGTCTGAAATTACCTAAAAATATCACCCACCAAAAATTACTACAACCCCATATGCCCGAAGCTTTAGCTTTTTTAGAGCAAATGCGCCCTTTAGGTACGCATTTGGGTCCGGTATTTGCCCAACTCCCTCCCAGTTATTCTCCGGCTTTACTGGACGATTTGACGGCTTTTTTGACGGCTTGGCCACGTTCAGAGACACCCTTAGCGTTGGAAGTTAGACATATTGACTGGTTTCAAGAACCTCATGCTAGTAATTTGACAAGTTTGCTAGAGGAATTAGGGGTAGGGAGGGTGTTATTAGATTCACGTCCAATTTATACCGGAGATAATGACCCGCAATTATTATCAGAACGGCGTAAACCTAAATTACCTGTACAGTTTAGTGTAACCGCGCCTTTTACTTTGATTCGTTTTATCTCTCACCCGCATTTATCAATGAATCAGATATTTATGGAAGAGTGGGTTAGACAAATTCAAGAATGGTTACAAGCAGGAATAAAAATTTATTTCTTTGTGCATTGTCCGACGGAAGATATGTCTCCTATTAATGCTCGTTATTTCCAACAGTTATTAGAAGAAAGTGGTGTAGCTGTTCCCCCTCTTCCTTGGAACAATTTGCAACAATCTCCTCATCAACTCAATCTATGGTAGTAATATAATCATTCTAAATAGATTCTTTGAAAAGGTTGTTTTCGATAACGACGGTAAATATCAAAATCACTGTCTAATGTAATAATTGCGGAAATATTTAACCTTTCAGAGATAGCAATTAGAGATAGGTCAGCAAAATCACCAGGTAAATCAGCATACTGTTCATTTAGTTGTCTGATTCGAGTAAAGTCTTCTGGTAATAAAGGAATATATTGATAAAGTTTTTGTGCTAAATCGTTAAGAAATTCATTTTGCGTCCGATAATCTTTATTCAATTCAAAAGATACATTACTTCAGTCACACAAGGAATGGTAGTAATTAGTTGACTTGAACATTGCTCAAAAAAGTTAAAACCTGAGTTATGATAATTGTCTTTAGCACTGTAATAAGCTACTAAAATACTGCTATCAGTGAGAATAATAGGGGGATAATCTTTCATTGATTATATTGTTGATGACGATTTTCAATATATTCAGCAACGATTTTTTTACGGGTTTCTCGTAATGATAAATCAGCAGGAGCATCTTGTAGGATATTTTGAGGATGACCTCCTCTACGTTCTGCTAAGGTTTGGCGAGGTTTTCATGTTTGCCAATGTTGATAAATTAGTTTTTTAAGCAGTTCTTCAGATGTCATATTTTCTTGAGTCATGATTTCTGCTAGGTAGGTTTCTGTTTCTCGATCTAGGTTGATAGATAACATTGTTACTTCCTCTGATAGTCTTTTATATTTTATAATGTTTTTAAAGATACAGCGGTTTCCGCTCCTATGAGGTACATCTTAGCCCCCTCATCGCTTGCGGGGAGGGGGTTGGGGGTGGGGTTTTTGTACCTCATAACACCGGGAAGTGCTGTATCTAATTATTTTTTTGTTGTTGAAAATTTAATTATAATCATTATGTACCAGACTAATTAAGTAATATTGCTTCACTTAATTTGTTTTCATTATTTTCTAAATGTTTCAATCTGGTGCAAAAGGGGTTATATGGGAAAAAATAGTTTAAATCAAGATAGATTTTAAAAAATGCTAGTGTAATTAAATAGAGTGCAGGAGATAGGGTGAAAAAAAGTCGTTTTGATGACTAAGAAAAGGTTAACCTATGTCAAAATAAAAGTATAGAGTTTGCAGGCTATGACAATGAGTATATTAGAAACCATTATCAGCGAACTATCATCAGCACGAGAAGCATTGCTATTACAGGTTTTCAGCTTTATCCAGTCTGCAAAAGATGATTCTACTCTAGAATCCAATTCTTCTAGTTTGCCACGAATTCCAGGCTTACATCAAGGAGAAATTTGGATAAGTGATGATTTTAATGATCCTTTACCGGATGAATTTTGGTTAGGTGAAGATGAATGAAAGTTTTGATTGATACTCATGTATTTATTTGGTGGACAAGTGATTCTCAAAAGCTCTCACTTCTGGTTTACAATCTTCTCAGTATTGATGCGAAATTTGATGGTTATGAGATAGAGCGATTATGGTAAATTGTATTTTTCATAATCTTTGTAGAGAAATTCCAGAGAACATCTCTACAATCTTTTTTATTTTAAGCAATATTAGAAAAACCCAAATCAGGAGGAATATCTTGCAGTCTTCCTGGTCCAATGGCTTGTAATCCTTCTTTGAGGATAATATCACCAGTATACAAAGCCTTACCGACTATCACACCTGTTACACCTTGAGGTTCTAAAGCTAATAAACTTAATAAATCGGTGACAGAACTTACACCACCCGACGCTATTACGGGTATGGAAATTGCCGCAGCGAGTTCTCGTAATGCGTCTAAATTCGGGCCTTCTAAAGTACCATCACGGTTGATATCAGTGTAAATGATGGCGGCTGCACCTAATTCTTGCATTTGTACTGCTAATTGGGTGGCTAATACTGTTGATGTTTCCAACCAACCACGAGTAGCAACTAAGCCGTTACGGGCATCTATACCAATAATAATCTTTTCGGGAAATTCTGCACAGAGTTCTTGGACTAACTGAGGTTGTTCGACAGCGACAGTTCCGAGAATCGCCCAATTTACACCCAGATTAAATAATTGTACAACACTGGAGCGATCGCGCAATCCTCCCCCAACTTCAATGGGTATATCAAGTTCATTTCTAATGGCTTCAATGGCTGCTAAGTTAACGATTTTCCCAGCCTTCGCACCGTCTAAATCAACTAAATGTAGTCTTGTCGCGCCTTGGTCTGCCCACATTTTGGCAACTTCCAGGGGGTTTTCGCTGAATACTTGAGATCGCTCGTAGTCTCCTTTATATAGTCGCACACAGCGACCTTCTAGTAAATCAATTGCGGGGATTACTTCCATTTATTTTTTTCCTGATAAACAATAATTTTTTCTCACGCAAAGGCGCAAAGACGCAAAGAAGAAAGACGGAGTTTAATTTTTGCTTTTTAATTCTTGTACTGCTTGGCGAAAGCCTAAGACTAGTAAGATGTTAGCAAGGGTTAAGAATACTTCGGCACTGCCATGTAACCAGTCTACGTTGGCTAGTTGTTCTCCATACTGCATTTTGGCGTAAATGGCGGCGGGAATGGTGATAGCCACAAATACCAATGTCCCGTAAAATCCATATAGGGCTAAACGTGGCATTTGTGGACTGCGGCTGATAAACCACAAGAAACCCAAGTAGGGAAACAAAGACAGGGCAAAGAGGGCTTCTTTTGATATCATTGTTCTGATTTGATAGATTGTGTCTCTATGGGGCTTACAGACTTGGTGGAACGCCAAATTATATAAGCTGCTGCCCAGAGAGTAAAGTTACCAACTAATGTCATGGTAGCTTGGAGGGTGACTAACCATTCTAAAGATTCGGAATTGTCGAAATAATGCCAAGTGCAAGCACACATCGCGCTAATTAAAGCTGGTAACATGGCAAAGGATAATCCCCACCAACTCCGATTTTCTGTCAGTTCACCGTATCTCCAAATTAGCCAAATTGCGGCTATCCACTCAATGACGCTAGAAATATGAATTATCCAGGTGGGAATTGAAAGGGCGTGCATAACTAATAGTCAGTTGTTAGTTGTCAATTGTCAGTTGTAGATAACTAATTTCTAAAAAAATTGGTAATCCAAAATCTAAAATCTAAAATCTAAAATCTAAAATCTAAAAATGGGGAAAATGCGGGTTTTATTGTCTGGGTATTACGGTAAAGGTAATGGTGGTGATGAAGCTTTGTTAGCCACACTTTTGCAAATGTTACCATCTGATGTTACGCCGGTGGTGCTTTCTGGAAATCCTGAAGAAACTCATCGGCATTATGGTGTGGAATGTTACAACCGCATGGCGTTTTTGTCCGTTTTTAAGGCTTTGCGTTCTTGTGATGCTTTTGTTTGGGGTGGAGGAAGTTTAATCCAAGATGTGACTAGTACCATTAGCCCTTTTTATTATGGCGGATTGATGGCTTTAGCTCAAGTTATGGGTTTGAAAACTGTGGCTTGGGGACAGGGTATAGGTCCTCTGTTACGTTATCCAACTCGGTTTTTAGCTCATAGGAATTTTGCAGGTTGTACTCATGTGAGTGTGCGCGATCGCTCTAGTTCTGCGTTATTATCAAATTGGAGTATACCCCATATCCTTGCACCTGACCCGGTTTGGGCGTTAGAGTCGAAGCCAGTCCCGGAGTTAGTAGATTTACCAAAACCCAGAATTGCAGTTACTTTACGAAATCATCCTCAACTCACAGAAACTCGGTTAGCAAATTTAACTCAGGCTTTAGTTAATTTGCAGAAAGAAACCCAAGCTTTTATTTTATTATTGCCATTTCAAAAAAGCGAAGATTTAGGAATTGCGGAAAAAATTCACACTCAATTAAAAGATGTGAGTAGAGTTATTTGTTCAGAAGATCCGCAAATTTTAAAAGGTGTATTTCGCGGTGTGGAAATGTCCATAGGAATGCGTCTTCATAGTTTAATTATGGCAGCTAGTGAAGGTTCTCGTTGTTTTGCGTTGAGTTATGATCCTAAAGTCAACCGATTAATGGAAGATTTAGATATACCTGGTTGGGATTTAAAAGATTTACCAGATGATGTAGATTTAATTAGTAAAACTTGGATTAATTATTATGATCATGGTGCATCTTTGTCATCGGAGAAAATCCAATCTTTGGTAGATAAGGCTTTTTTGCATCGGGATTTATTAAAGGACGCGTTAAAATGAGATTTCGGAAGAGGTTATTCATTCCCTTGTTAGGAGGTGATATAGATGTATTATGCTGATATGGCAGTACACGGAAAAGATCAACATTTACAGCTTTTAGTTGAAGCTAAAAATAAACGTGGTGCATCTAAAATTTGGGCTACTAAAATGCGACGCAATATGTATGCTCATGGTTTACTTCCAGAAGCACCTTTTTTTCTATTAGCACTTCCAGATAAATTTTATTTGTGGAAAGATATAGGCTTATCTACTGATTTGATAGATCCAGATTATGAAATTAACCCTGAACCTTTTCTGAAGCCTTATTACCCCAAAGCTTATGCTCCCAACTATGACATTAGTAGTGAAGGTTTTGAGCTAATAATTTCGGCTTGGCTTCATCAAATATTAACAGTACCATCTGTTGATTTACTCCCTCTAAATATGGATTGGTTAGTGAATTCAGGTTTATTTGATGCTATTCACCACGGCCACCTAAAATTGGAGGAACTGGTTTAATTGTCATGGATGTTTATGTAGAAACTAATTTTGTCTTAGAACTGGCACTGCTTCAGGAGCAGCAGGAAAGTTGTCAAAAACTGCTAGACTTGGCAGAAGCAGGACGAATAAATTTAATTTTACCTGCATTTAGTCTTACAGAACCTTATGAAACGCTGATTCGCAGGGAAAAAAACCGCCGGAATTTATCACAAGATTTGCGTATAGAGCTTTCTCAGCTTGGACGTTCTTTACCTTACCAACAGCAGGTGCATACTTATCAAGAAATTACTGAGTTTTTGGTAAATAGTGGGAAAGAAGAAAAGCAAAGATTCCAAATAGTTGTAGAGAAGTTATTAGTGGTTAGCAAAGTTATCCCTTTAACAATGGAAATACTAACCGCAGCTATGGGATATCAGTCTGAGCTTGACTTTACACCCCAGGATGCTATTGTTTACGCTTCGGTTATTGAACATTTGAATCAATCAGATGAACAGCGACGTTGCTTTATTAATAAAAACTCTAAAGACTTCGATAATCCAGATATTCAAGAAGCTTTAGATAGATATAATTGTCGAATATTATTTAAGTTTGATTCTGGATTTGGCTATATTAAAAATCAAATTTGTATTGTCTAACTAACTTAATATGTGATGACAAAACCCCCAACTTACTTTATAATTTAGTTAAGGTTGATATCATCCTCAAGGAGATTCATCATGACAGCTATTACCGTCAATTTAAACCCCATTATCCAACTTACCGACAACCAATTTTATCAACTTTGTCGGGAAAATCCTGAAGTAAAATTTGAACGCAATGCAAAAGGGGAAATATTGATCATGTCACCAACAGGAGCAGAAACTGGAAATTGTAACTCAGAAGTTAATGCTGATTTTGTAATTTGGAATCGTCAAACTAAATTAGGTAAAGTTTTCGATTCTTCTACCTGTTTTAAACTTCCCAATGGTGCAAATCGTTCTCCTGATGTTGCTTGGATAAAAAAAGAGAGATGGGATAAACTTACATCAGCAGAACAAGAAAAGTTTTCACCAATTGCTCCAGATTTTGTTTTAGAATTAATGTCACCCAGTGATAGTTTGCAGGAAACACGCACAAAAATGCAAGAGTATATAAATAATGGAGTTAAATTAGGTTGGTTAATTAATCGGAAAATGCGTCAAGTGGAAATTTATCGTCTTGGTAAACCAGTGGAAATATTAAACTTTCCTCAAGAATTATCGGGTGAAGATATTTTACCAGGATTTATTTTAAATATGGAAATTGTTTGGGGATAGATATTATTTATTTCTTTGCAATACCAGATATAAATGTAAAACAAACCACTCCAGTTCACTTTTGCATTACCTCTGCGCTCTCTGCGTCTCTGTGGTTCGTTAAATCCGAAATATTCATTTTTCTTCTATTTCTCGGTTCTATAATATGGGGGTTCACTCCAAAGTATTTTGCTGCTGCTGACATATCAAGTGTTAATAAACTAATATCTCCCAAATTCTTAACAGTTTGACGTTGATTAGATTTAATATCTAAAACTTTAATAATTTCCTCTGCGACTGCTTGCGCTAAAAGTGGGGGAACAGAATTACCAATTTGTCGAAAACCATGCCATTTTGTTGGATGAAATCTAAACCAATCAGGATAGGAATGTAACCGCGCAGCTTCCCTGACAGTAATACATCTGGGGATAAAAGGATGTATAGGACGAGGTGAAGTAAATGCACCTTTATTACTAGGTGTTCCGGCTCTCAATGTATTACATAAACCATCAGGATCAAGTTTATGAAAACGACTGATTGATTCGATTTTACCATGAGGTGTAGAAGCAAATCTTTCCATAGATTCGGAACAATGATTTGTTCTTAAACTTGATGTTAGTAAAGTATTATCGTATTGACGTTTATAAGAATAGTTATTTTTTGCAGTTGTCAGATTACGCAGTTTTTTAGCATAATTACTAGACTTACCAAACTCTGCAAATACCCAATCTTGTTGAGATAATTCTGGATAATTTTCTATTGTTGGTAAATCTTGCAATGCTTCCCAAACTGTAGGGGATTTTTGATTAGGGAATATAATCTTTTCTGGATAATTTGGTAATTCTAAATCTTGACGACAACCGAGTAAAAATAATCTTTCTCGATTTTGGGGAACTCCATAATTAGCCGCATTTAAAACTTGATAAGTGTGATTAACTTTGTAGCCATTATTTTCAAAGTTATCAATTATTTCCCCAATAAATTCTTTGTGTTTACCTACAGTTATTCCTTTCACATTTTCTATGACAAAAAACTTAGGTTTTAATTCTAAAACTAATCTAATGAAATGGAAAACCAAAGAGTTTCTAGGATCATCAAAAGAACGTTTTCCTATTAATGAGAAACCTTGACAGGGTGGACCACCAAAAACTACATCAATTTCTTGATTAGCAATTTTAGAACTATTTCTAATTTCCTTCCCTGTTATCTCTTCCACACTTTTACATAACACCGTCCAAAAAGGAAAGTTGAATTGATGAATTGCACAATGAATTGGATCTATTTCCACAGATGCGAGGACATCAAAACCAGCTTGTTCAAAGCCTAAAGTCATGCCTCCTGCACCTGCAAATAAATCAACTGCAATTGGTCGTTTTTTTACCATTTTAACTATTATCTACTTTTTCATTGCTAATATCTCTTTTGCAGTGCGATCGCATACTCCCAATTCTCCCAAACAATGGCGCATTTCCTGATAATCTGTTAAAGTTTTTTGTTTCCTTTGAGGATTTAATAATAATTCCATAGCTGCTTCGGTAACATTCTCGGCTGTGGCATTTTCCTGTAAGAATTCTGGGACAATTTCCCGCATAACAACTAAATTTACTGGAGAACCAAAGGGAATTGAACCTTTAAGAATATGATACGCAATCCAAGCAGTCAGGGGATGAAGACGATAAACTACAACTTGTGGTACATTTAATAATGCTAATTCTAAATTTACAGTTCCCGATTTAGTAATTGCAAAATCAGCAGCAGCAAAAATTTCCCGTTGTTGATCTAATACTATTGTAGCTTTTAAACCATATTCTTTAATTGCTGCTGTAATTGGTTCTCTAAATGTTTCTAAAGATAGAGGAATCCAAAAATGGATATTTGGTACTTTAGATTGGATATTTTGAGCAGCTTGAAAAATGATTGGTAAGAGATATTTTAATTCTTGATGACGGGAAGCTGGTAAAAGTGCGATCGCAATTTCTTCCTCTTTAATTCCTAATTTCTCTCTGGCAACTTCCCGACTGGGAGCATTTGCCATTCTATCAATTAAAGGATGTCCTACCCAAGAGACATTTGCGCCATTTTCTTGATAATATCGGGCTTCTTCGGGAAAAATTGCCAATAGTTTATCTGTAAACCCAACAATGCGGTTAGTATTACGAAAACTTATAGACCATACCCACTCTTGAGGAGCGATATAATAGGCAACAGGCACATCAGGTAAATTTTCCTTCATGAACGTACCAATACCCAGATTTGGACCCATATAGTCAATTAAAACCACTAAGTCCGGGGGATCTTTCTTTAAGTGAGCGATCGCTTGCCGTTGTAACCTTAATGTAGGAATCACATAAGGCAAAGATTCAATCAAACCCATAGAACCAATACCGCTGGTATTACCCAAAATTGTCGCCCCAGCTTGCGCCATTTTCTCCCCACCCAAAGCGATAATTTCTAACGTCAAACCCGCAGCCGCAGCTTGACGCTGAAGTGCTGTAATTAATAACGAACCTTGTAAATCGCCAGAGACTTCACCAGTGCTAATAAATATCCGCATTTTTAGATTTGAGATTTGAGATTTTACTTCCTTTCCTACTCCCTTCCCAGCCTATCTTCTTCCTCTTTCCTGCCTTCGCGTTCTATCTCTTCGAGACGCTCCGCGAACGTGCCTACCCTTCGGGAACTGCTTTGCAGAACGTGGTTCAATCAATCCATATTCTGCCAGTAATAACAAAAGAGGACGGGTTTCTCCGTCCCTACATCTTGATGATTAATCATGGAGAGATTGTTTGCCTTTTCCGGGAATTAAACCGCGTCTTCCTGGCATTTGGGAAAGTCGTAAAAAACCGCGCAGATGTTTTAATTCTTCTATATCTCCTAAGTTTTCCAACTCCTGCAAAGCATCTTTAAATAAGAATTCAGAACGATAGAGAAGACGGAAAGCTTTTTTAATTAATTGCAAATCACTCTTCTCCATTCCTGAGCGTTTTAATCCTACCAAATTGAGCGATCGCACTTTTGCCGGATTTCCTTCCACTAACATATAAGGAGGTACATCTCTATCAATGCGTGTCATACCCCCCACCATTGACATTCCCCCAATGTGGACAAATTGATGCACACCCAAAACGCCACTAAGTCTCGCCCGTGATTCAATATGTACATGACCAGCCAAAGCGACAGAGTTAGCAATGATAACAGAATCTTCAATCAAGCAATTATGACCTACATGAACATAAGCCATTAATAGATTGCCATTACCGATAACTGTTGCTTCACCTCTACCTGTAGCGCGGTTAATTGTCACGTATTCACGGATGGAATTATTATCGCCAATTTTTACCCAAGTTGGTTCTCCCACGTACTTGAGATCCTGAGGCTGCATACCGATAGCTGCACCTGGGAATATCTGATTTCCCGTTCCAATGTCACAAGGTCCTTCAAGGACAACATGAGCGCCAATTACAGTGTCTGCACCAACTCTAACATTCGCACCAATCACAGCATAAGCACCAACTTGCACTGTGGGGTGAAGTTCCGCATGAGGATGGATGACAGCAGTTGGATGAATAAGTGTTTTCAACATATCTTCAACTATGATTTTTTTGATTTTTTTTGATTAAGATAATTATGAAAATCACATTATCTTTAACTATTATTTTTTTGATTTTTCTGATTAAGATAATTATGAAAATCACATTATCTTTACAGCAGATTGTAGATCAATGAGGTACAGAATCTAAATTCAAAGCTAGACACGAAAAGAGTTGTACTCCTAACTCCTAACTCCTGACTCGGTGACTTCTGCTGTAACTATGATTCTTTTGACTGACATCATCACAGTAATCACAGTAATCAAATAAATCATAGTTTTGACTTAACTAATTAAAGAAAACATTAGTTCTCCTTCAGCAGCTAATTGTCCGTCAACTTCCGCTCGTCCTTGCATTTTCCCGAAACGGCGCTGCTTAACCCACAACAGTTCCACTGTCATTACTAGTTGATCACCGGGAACAACTTGACGACGGAAACGGACTTTATCTATACCAGCAAATACAAATAGTCCTCCTTTCGAGTCCGGCATTTGCGTCATGACAACGCCTCCAACTTGTGCCATAGCTTCAATAATTAGCACACCGGGCATGAGCGATCGCCCCGGAAAATGCCCTTGAAATTGGGGTTCATTAAAAGTAACATTTTTAATACCCACGGCTTTTTTACCAGGTACATAGTCAATAATCCGATCTACCAGTAAAAATGGATAGCGATGGGGCAATAATTCCTGAATTTCCTCAATACTAAAGGTAGTTTTAATTGTCTGTGTGTTGATATTATCTTCTAAAGATGTATTCACCTGCGGAGAATCAGTTTCGGTAATAGTAGACATTGCTGATATTTGATATAAATTATTAGACATTGATGTACAAAAGAGAATTTTAGATTAGTTCTAAAATTTTTCCTGCCAGTTGAATGTGTAAATTATGACTAGCTTTGTACGCCAAAAAATGGGCAACAGGGAAATTTCCCAGTAAACTTAGATCTCCGACTAGATCCAAGATTTTATGACGGACTGGTTCATTTGCAAATCTTAATGGTGGATTTAGCCAACCTTCAACCCCACAAACTAAGGCATTATCCAAACTACCACCTTTGATTAGTCCCGACTTTTGCAGATATTCGATTTGATGCTGTAAACCAAAAGTCCGCGCTGGCGCGATTTCTGAAGCAAAGTTAGCAGAAGAGTCTTCTAAATTTGTCGTTAATAACCAACTGTGCCATTGATTACCAATTGCCGCCAAATTAAAATCTATACCATAGCTAAATCGGGTTTCCGGTGCAGGTAAGGCGCAAACAAAAGCATCACCTTCATAAATCCAAATAGGTTCGGTAATAGTTATGGCTGCTAGTGAATTATTAGCTGTTTGTGAAACCAAACCGACTTCAGCAATCCTTTCACACCAAATAGTCGCCGAACCATCCAAAAGCGGTACTTCCGGGCCATCAATTTCAATTCTGGCGTTATCCACCCCCATAGCTGCCAAAGCCGCCAATAAATGCTCCACAGTGCGAACACAGACTTCACCCTTACCCAATTGAGTAGAAAGCACAGTCTGACTCACAGCCGCAATTTGGGCGGGAATAATCGGTGAATTTGGTAAATCAAGCCGCACAAAAAAGCGCCCACTTTCGGCTGGTGCAGGTAATATTCGCACTTGAGTATTAACACCGCTATGCAAACCCACACCAGCCTGAGTAATTTCCCCAGCTAAAGTATGTTGTTGCATCGCCCAACCAGCCAAATATTATAGTTAATATTGCTCATATCCCATGTTGATTAGAAACCCTGATGAATCTTGTCTGGAAAACAGTTTAAAGCAAAGAAGTCAGTTTGCCACTGACTAAGGAACGCAAATTTAATAACCTGCAATTCTGAGTTAACGTGGAATGGTGCGTTACGCTGTCGCTCTAAGCGAAGCCATGCCCGCAAGGGCTTTACACACCCTACTTTTGCATTTTATTTAATTCACATTCCTAATCACTAACTTAAAATCTTTCCCCAATCCCAAAATTGATCCGACTATCACCTGCATCAGTGATACCATAATCTATACGAATTGGTCCAAGTGGAGATTGTACACGCAGACCTAAGCCATAGCCATAGCCATTACCGTTTTTATTTAACAATTGTGCAGATTGGGTGCTACTGCCCAAATCACTACCATAATCAAAAAATAGTGCGCCACTGACAACCGAGAAAACTGGAAAACGATATTCAACAGCAGCTTGAAGATACCTGCTACCAGTACCTAATCTGCCTTCATCATAACCCCGAACCGAATTACTACCACCTATAGTGAAGGCTTCATAGGGAGGTACATCCCCAAAAATTGTGCCACCTTGGAGGTTAAATGCTAAAGTTTGCGGTTTTTTGCTAAAGCTAATCAATTTTAGCGGCATATAGTGACTATAGTTACCCCTTAACCTAGTCATGAAAACACTACCTGTGCCTATAGGTACAGATTGATCAACTCCAAAACTGAGGTAAGAACCTTTGGTGGGTTGTAGGGAATTATTGCGGAGATCCCTTTGGGCGCCCAGTTTCAATAGTAATAAATCATCTTCCCCTGAAGAAGAAAAGGTGAGAGGAATCTGACTACTGATGATTTTCCCACTATCATCAAATATTGCCCCTTCCTTTCTGAGATTGCCATCAGCATCACGACCGGACACCCGTTGATATTGTAGTCCAGCGGAGGCAACCCACTCGGAATTTTTGAAAGGATTGGCAGAAAGGGGACGGGTAAAAGTAACACCTCCACCAAACCGGGTAATCCGAGGACGATCTTGCTGATTTGTGTCCGTAATGTTATTAGGATCAAAGGTCTCAATATTCTTGTCTTTACCTTCAAAAATCAGCGAAATAGAACGACGACGGAAAATATTGGTTGTATATGAAGTGCGATAAGGATCACCGGCAATCCAAGGATCTGTAAAGCGCAGATCAAATAGTAGTTCTCGTTCTCCTAACTGTACCTCTGTCCCCAATTTTTGGTTTCTTCCTCCCAGATTCTGCTGCTGATAGCTGATAGTTCCAAATAAACCACTGGCAGAACTAATCCCCGCCCCAGCGGCAATAGAACCACTACTACGTTCAGTGATGTTGACTATCACATTGACTTTACTGGGATCACTACCAGGTGCAAGGGATATAGGCTCGTTACTTGGCGGTTCAAATAGTCCCAATCCATATACTCGTGCTAGGTCTCTTTGGACTGTATTGCGGTTGAATACTGTTCCTGATTTTAATTCCAATTCCCGCGAAATAATATACTCCTTTGTCCGTCCGCGAATGGGGTTTCCTTTGTCGTCTACCGTTTCACCATCTTTATTACGGAATTGGACTTTAACGCTTTCTACAACCCCTTCTGCTACTTGGAGGGTAACAACGCCATTTTCAGAAACTTTGGGCGCTCCAATTAAGTTAGCCAGCACATAACCTTGGTCTTGATAACGTTTAGTTAATTGCTTGATGCCTTCGTTTAATTCCCGGAGGTTGAGGATTTTGCCATATTGACTACTAAATATCTCATTGGCTGTGGCTGCGGGAAGTACAGAAGCTACACCCGTACCAGGATTGGCTTCTAATTCTACTTTAGAGAGAATGGGATTGGGGGCAACAACAAAACTGACCCGGACACCAAGAGGGGTATCTTCGGGAAATGCTTGGACGTTGGAGAAAAACCCAGTTTTAAAAATCGCACTGATATCTTCTTGCTGTTGAGAACGGGTGGTTGTTTGTCCTGCTTGGGTGCGAATTACTTTATAAACTTGGGTTTCTAGTTCGGGAGAAACTTGTCCTGTTTCCGTTTTAATCACTACCTCAGATACCAACACGCGGGCTTCAGTTGTTTCTGGATTGGGGGAGGGTGTGGGTGTTGTTGTTGAAGGATTTGGGTTTGTTTGACCTGATTCAGCCGCAGGAGGTTGAGTAGTTTCTGCTGGGGGAACTGGTGTCTTTTTGGGAACTATTGTTCTTTTTGGGAGAATAGGACGCTTATTTACTGTTGTCGGATTTGGGTTTGTTTGACCAGATTCAGCTGCAGGAAGTTGGTCTGTAATGGGAACTATCCTGGGGTTTGGCACAACCGCAGATCCCTGATCTACTGGTGCTAAATTGGAAGTTAAAACTTTTACAAGCGGAGAAAATTGATTAGATTCTCTTTCTCCCACTATTGGCGCTACTAGGGAATGAGAGACCAGATTTTCATTAGCATCATTTTCGACAAGATGCTGTTTTTCTGACTGGTTTGTTTCTTCTGTCAAAACTTCTGTTGTCTGTGGGTGACTATCAGCAGTTTGGGCATTTGCTTTGATAGAAATTGCTAAAGGGACTGTTATGGCTACCATGGCCATTAATCCGGGTGTTAAATGTTTTTTAATCATAATTCTCTTCACTACCACACACCATTATTCGTTAGTTATTGAAAAAATTACTTAGGCAATTTTGGAGCTTTCTACTACTTTTAATACTCGATTTAAAACCTCCTGATAGGCATTTTCTACGTTTCCTAAGTCACGACGAAAACGGTCTTTATCCATAATCCGGCGGTTAGCATCACTTTCGGCTATGTCCCATAAACGACAGGTATCGGGACTAATTTCGTCGGCTAACAGCACTTGTTTTTGGGCATCTACGCCAAATTCAAGTTTAAAGTCTACTAAGGTAATTTGACATTTTTCCCAAAACTGCTTCAGAAATTCGTTGATTTCCAATGCAAGATGGGTAATTTGATCAACTTGTTCCGGTGTAGCTAATTCTAGGAGAAATAAGCGATCGCTTGTCAGGAGAGGATCACCTAAATGATCATTTTTGTAATAGAATTCCACCAAAGGACGTGATAACACAGTCCCTAATGTTAAACCAGTTTGTTGACACAGGCTACCAGCGGCTATATTTCTCACCACTACTTCTATAGGGATAATTTTTACAGCTTTAACTCGCATTAGATTGGGGGCTGGACTATCAATAAAATGACTTTTAATACCCTGGATTGCCAATTGTTGGAACAACTGACTAGATATACTACAGTTAATCATGCCTTTATTAGCAATGCTGCCCCGTTTTTGAGCATTAAAGGCTGTAGCATCATCTTTAAAATCAGCCAACAAAACCTCTGGATCATCTGTTGCATAGAGAATTTTAGCTTTGCCTTCGTAGAGTTTAGAATTAACAGACATGGTAGTAGATACTGTTTTCGGGAATGGACTGCTTAAATCTGAAAGTTTCACTATTTTATCTTTGGTTCATCAATTGTGGTTCTTCCGTCAATACCTTCGCCAAATTGAAAAGGTTGGGTTGTTCGCGTTAGCGTTGCGAAGCAATGGAACGAAACCCAACAAATGCGTTGGGTTGCGCTGTCGCTTAACCCAACCTACAAAAAATGGCGAAGGTATTGTTCAGTCAGATCACATCACTGAATCATACGCAACAATCGAAACTAGACTAACTCTATTTGTAAACTGATTATAAATTAAGTCTAGTATTACAAAACTAACGCTATTTTTTCACACAATTATGACCCATCCTTTTCTCAAACACTTATATAGCCCAGAACGTCCCATTATCGTCTTTGATGGCGCAATGGGTACAAACCTGCAAACCCAAAACCTCACCGCTGAAGATTTTGGAGGCGCACAATATGAAGGTTGTAACGAGTATTTAGTCCATACCAAACCCGAAGCCGTCGCCAAAGTTCACCGTGATTTTCTCGCTGCTGGTGCTGATGTCATTGAAACTGATACCTTTGGCTCTATGTCCATAGTTCTAGCAGAATACGACCTCGCAGACCAAGCTTACTATCTCACGAAAAAAGCCGCCGAACTTGCTAAAAGTGTGGCTGCGGAATTTTCTACCCCGGAAAAACCCCGATTTGTGGCTGGTTCTATTGGACCCACTACCAAACTCCCTACCTTGGGACATATTGACTTTGACACTATGAAAGCTTCTTTTGCTGAACAAGCAGAAGCCTTATTTGATGGTGGTGTTGATTTATTTCTAGTAGAAACTTGCCAGGATGTACTGCAAATTAAAGCTGCTTTAAATGGGATTGAGGAAGTTTTTGCCAAAAAAGGCGAAAGAAGAGCCTTAATGGTATCTGTCACTATGGAAAGCATGGGAACAATGCTCGTAGGTACAGAAATTAACGCTGTAGTTACCATCCTGGAATCTTACCCCATTGATATTCTCGGCTTAAATTGCGCCACGGGTCCCGACTTGATGAAACCACACATCAAGTATTTATCAGAACATTGCCCATTTGTAGTTTCCTGTATTCCTAATGCGGGTTTACCGGAAAACGTTGGTGGTCAAGCACATTACAAGCTTACGCCTGTAGAATTACGCATGGCATTAATGCACTTTATCGAAGATTTAGGTGTCCAAGTGATTGGGGGTTGCTGTGGGACACGACCAGCACACATTCAACAATTGGCGGAAATGGCTAAGGACTTAAAACCGAAAGTTAGACAGCCAAGTTTAGAACCATCAGCCGCATCAATTTATACTACTCAACCTTATGATCAAGAAAATTCTTTCTTAATTGTTGGTGAACGTCTCAACGCCAGTGGTTCTAAAAAATGCCGTGATTTACTCAACGAGGAAGATTGGGATGGTTTAGTCTCCATGGCGCGGAGTCAGGTTAAAGAAGGCGCACATATTCTGGATATTAACGTTGATTATGTGGGACGTGATGGCGTGCGTGATATGCACGAATTAGTTTCCCGCGTTGTCAATAATATCACTTTACCTTTGATGCTTGATTCCACCGAATGGGAAAAAATGGAAGCAGGGTTAAAGGTAGCTGGTGGTAAGTGTTTGCTCAATTCTACTAACTACGAAGATGGTGAACCACGCTTTTTGAAAGTGCTAGAATTAGCGAAAAAATACGGTGCTGGTGTAATTATTGGGACAATTGACGAAGATGGCATGGCGCGAACGGCAGAGAAAAAGTTTCAAATTGCTCAACGTGCTTACCGTCAAGCTGTAGAATATGGTATTGCTCCTACAGAAATATTCTTTGATACTTTGGCTCTACCTATTTCTACGGGGATTGAAGAAGATCGGGAAAATGGCAAAGCTACCATTGAATCAATTACCCGTATTCGTCGGGAATTGCCTGGATGTCATGTCATGTTAGGTGTTTCCAATATCTCCTTTGGCTTAAACCCAGCCTCGCGGATGGTTCTCAACTCCATGTTTTTGCATGAAGCTATGCAAGCGGGTATGGATGCAGCAATTGTCAGCGCGAGTAAAATTTTACCACTGGCTAAAATCGAACCTCAGCATCAAGAAGTTTGTCGGCAGTTAATTTATGATGAACGCAAATTTGATGGTAATGTCTGCATTTATGATCCTTTGGGAGAACTGACAACAATTTTTGCCGGAGTCAAAACCAAACGAAATACGGGAATTGATGAAAATTTACCAATTGAAGAACGTTTGAAACGGCATATTATTGATGGTGAACGCATTGGTTTAGAAACCCAATTGACCAATGCTTTAGAACAATATCCTCCTTTACAAATCATCAATACTTTCTTATTAGACGGGATGAAAGTTGTGGGTGAATTGTTCGGTTCTGGACAAATGCAATTACCTTTTGTATTGCAATCTGCCGAAA
Organism: Nostocales cyanobacterium ELA583; assembly: GCA_037131225.1. GTDB lineage: Bacteria > Cyanobacteriota > Cyanobacteriia > Cyanobacteriales > Nostocaceae > Dolichospermum. Next base: position 25,587 of record JBAXRM010000016.1, read on the forward strand.
CCATGAAAGCTGCGGTTGCTTATTTAGAACCGTTCATGGAAAAATCGGAATCTGGGAATAATGCCAAGGGAACTTTTGTCATTGCCACAGTCAAAGGTGATGTTCATGATATTGGGAAAAACCTCGTAGATATCATTCTATCTAACAATGGTTACAAGGTAATTAACCTGGGAATTAAGCAATCTGTAGAGAATATCATTCAAGCTTACGAACAGTATCAACCTGATTGTATTGCCATGAGTGGTTTGTTAGTAAAATCTACCGCTTTCATGAAGGAGAATTTACAAACTTTTAATGAAAAGGGAATTACTGTGCCTGTGATTTTAGGTGGTGCAGCTTTAACTCCTAAGTTTGTGAATCAGGATTGCCAAAATGCTTACAAAGGTAAGGTTATTTATGGCAAAGATGCGTTTTCTGATTTGCATTTTATGGATAAGTTAATGCCTGCAAAAATAGCAGGTAATTGGGAAGATTCAACGGGATTTTTGGATGAAGTGGTAGAAAATGGATATCAATCTGTTGAGGAAAAGGGCGCTCATGTTGCCCACCCCACAGGAGAAGATGTTAATCTTATAAAAGAGGTTGATATTCGGCGTTCTGAAGCGGTAGCGGTAGATATTGAACGTCCAAATCCACCTTTTTGGGGAACGCAGTTTTTACAACCTAATGATATTTCTTTGGAGGAGTTATTCTGGTATTTAGATTTGCAAGCTTTGGTAGCTGGACAATGGCAATTTCGCAAACCAAAGGAACAATCTAAGGAGGAATATCAGGCGTTTTTAGGTGAGAAGGTTTATCCAGTTTTAGAAGAATGGAAACAGCGCATTATTGAGGAGAATTTATTACATCCTCAAGTGATTTATGGCTATTTTCCTTGTCAAGCTGAGGGGAATACTTTACATATATATGATGTAGAGAATCAATCAACAGAGGTGACAAGTTTTGAGTTTCCACGTCAGAAATCTTTTAATAGGTTATGTATTGCTGATTTCTTTGCACCAAAGCAGTCAGGAATTATTGATGTTTTCCCTATGCAAGCGGTGACTGTGGGGGAAGTGGCTACGGAGTTTGGACAAAAGCTATTTGCCGATAATAAATACACTGATTATCTGTATTTTCATGGTATGGCTGTACAGGTAGCGGAAGCTTTGGCGGAATGGACTCACGCTAGAATCCGCCGGGAATTAGGTTTTGGTGATTCTGAACCGGATAATATTCGGGATATGTTGGCGCAGCGTTATCAAGGTTCTCGGTATAGTTTTGGCTATCCTGCTTGTCCGAATATCCAAGATCAGTTTAAGCAATTGCAGTTGTTGGGAGTTGATAGGATGAAGATGCACATGGATGAAAGTGAGCAATTGTATCCTGAACAGTCGACAACGGCGATTATTACTTATCACCCGGCGGCTAAGTATTTCACGGCTTAATATAGCCTAGAAGAACCCCACCCCCAACTCCCTCCCCGCAAGCGAGGAGGGGGCTATATATTAGCCCGTCTCAGTTCTCAGGAGTTAGCAAGAATGTTTAATATTAGTGATTTAAAAAATACCAGATATTATCAAGAAATATTAGTAAGATGTTGTTCTGCACCTGCACCTAAAACCCAGCGAATAGTTGTAAAAAACCGAGGCCAATTATCTCTACCATTACCAAAATATTCTGCTGCAATTTTCTCTTCTAAATCATTTATATCAATAGTTTCATCATCAAGTTCTTTTTCTATTTCGTCAATTACAACTAATCGTTGATCTTTTAATCTTGTAACATTAAGTCCAAGTTGATCAATAGTAAAATGAACATTTTCTATAGGAATACCAGCTTTTAAACAAGCCTTTTCATCAGGTCTAATTTCACCATCTACTGAATTTAAATAACCGTAATGTTGGTAAATTGAGAGGATTTAATAACCTACTATCAGGGATGTCACCATCCTTCTTTTTGCCACAACATGGTGAATTATGAGGTAGGTTCGAGTTTTGCAAATCATCTTCTTTTACACCACCTGGAGGAAGACAGATAGCCAGCAGATTTAGACAATCCAGATCATGATTATTTTCTTTTGTTGATTGGTTACGAGGAATAAAGTGTTCTACAGAACGATTTTTTTCATGAAGAGACATTTCACAATAAGCACAAAGTCCTTTTTGATCAGATGCTAAAGTATCACGAATTGCATTTAATGTTACTTGATTCTTTTTTAAATCATTCCATCGTTTAAACTGAGAAGAATATCGCTTTTTATAGTTTTCAAGTTCCTCTGGTTCTGGGGATTTAAGAAAGTTTTTCACACTGCATTCCTCCGTTCTAAGCGTTCTAAGCGGCGGATTTGCATATCTGCTCTAGTCATATCTGGATCAAAAGATTCCCAGTGTTGTAATTCTTTTTTAAGGTGATTGTCATTTTCTGCTTTGTTGGGTTTCATTCTTCAACCCAACCTACAAATCAAGGTTTTATCCAATTTGGACAAGGTATTGATTATACCACAATTTTAATAATACTATCGCGTAAAGCTATGACTTTTTCCTTTGCAACCAAGCAAATACTTCCTCCACTGTGATTGTTAAATTCACTCCTGCTAAAACTGGTAATATATCTTTTCCAATTAATAAATCTGGTAAACTATGAGGCTGATAAACTAAAATTGAACGCTCATTGGGATCAAGCAACCATCCAAGTTTTGTACCATGTTTAATACAATGTAAAATATTGCCAGTTACCTTGGTTTGACTTTGAGCCGGTGACAGAATTTCAATTACCCAAGCTGGTGCAAAATTAATCCCACTGCTAATAATATCACCGCTTTCATCTAATGGTATTTGATTATTATCAATAACTGCAATATCAGGAACTACGGAACGATTACCACAGCTACACCGCAGTTCTGGAAATGCTTCATAATCACTTGTTGCTGTGTCAATTACTGCAACTAATCTTTTTTGTAATAAACTGTGTTTACCTCCGCCCATAGGTTTTTGAATTGCTTCTGTGTTAATATATTCCCATGCTGGTGACTCATCAATAAAACCCAGTTTTAAGAATTCTTCTATGGTAATGATTTTTGCCAGAAATGTTGTTGTCATTTATTTAGACTCAGAGGATAACTGTTGCTGTCTTACCCAACTTCTAAAGGCTTTAAGTGTCGCATTTCTCCCTGCTGTTTTACTTTGTTGAAGATATTGGGGAATGACTCTAATTAAAGGTAAAGTAGGAAAATTTAAACTTGACTGAGATTCTATATAATTCCCATCTTGTAAGATATTTATTCTTAGATTATTTTTCTCAAACCGCCACAACTCTGGAACTTTTAACGCTTGATAAATATTTGCATGAGTGCGAGAAGTAATATCAATTTCCAATGCTAAATCTGGTGGAGGATCTATTGTTAAATCTAGCCGCTTTTTACCACGAATTAAAGCTTCATTTTTAATATAAAAACATTGATCAGGTTCTATCCCTTTCTCCATAAATTGATTTTTAAATGTAGTAGAACCAAGACATCTAAATTCAATATCTAATTCTTCTAATAAAGCCTTAACTAAATCACTGATAATTTCTTTATCAAATTGATGTTCTGCTAAAGGATTTATAATTTCTAATATTCCCCTGTCATAAGCAATTCGCGCTACACGATGTTCTCCCAATTCTTCAAGAATAGTTTCAAATTCTGTCCAAGTAACATCCTGCAAAATTACTGTTTGTCCTGGTGGTACATGGATGCGCTTTAATTCTAACAACATCTTTGCCACTCCTTGCTATTTAAAGTTAATTTAATTGTACTTTATAATATCAATTATACGTGAGGCTGCATAGAATCCTAAAATCCATTGATTGAGACATCTTTATCTGTGTTCATCTGCGTTTATCTGCGTTCAATAATCAAAATTAATATTCTTACCTTTATAACCAACCCCGAAGGCTATAAATAAAAGTACCAAGATATTCTTTTAATGCACTTGTGAATTGGTCTAAATTGTCAGTATCAGGTAATAAATTAAGAATTGCTGCTTTAGGAGTGTTGGTAAGTTCTTCAAGTTCACCTTGACTAACAAGAAAATCTGTCGGTGTGGGGATGACATCAATACCTTGACGTTTAAAAATCTTCAAAGATCGCGGTGTGTGCATTGCTGAAGTGATTAATAATACTTTTTTAATTCCGCGAGCCTCAAGAATTTTACGGACATTGACAGCATTATCATGAGTATTGAAAGAACTGGGTTCTTGAATAATAGCTGCTGCTGGAACACCAATAGATGTAAGAATAGTTGCCATATCTGCTGATTCTGGAGAACCACTTCCGCGCCAATCTATCCGCCCACCACTAAGGATAATTATAGGGGCTTTTTTTTGAAAATAGAGTTGAGCGGCATAAATTACTCTGTCTCCTGCTTCACTTAAATCTACCGTCGGACGTGGCCAAGTTGCTGATTTAGTTGCACCACCTAAGACAACAATAGCTTCTGCATTGGGAATTTGAGTTGCAGGGATATTTTGCCATTCTAGCGATCGCACTAAGGACTTAGCTACCCAAGCATTACTACAAACTAATAATAAGGTTAAAGATACAGAAATAGCAATTGTGGCCATGCGTGGACGTTTTCGCAAAGTCACTAAAGCCACTATTAAACTCACACTTGCTAAACCTAAAGGGTACAAAAATAATGGTAGCAATTTCGATAGATATAAAAACATAATTAGTCAATTATTAATTATTAATTACTTTTCCCAAAATCGAAAATTGAAAGTTGTAGATGTGCGACGGAAACGTTGGGTAGGTTTTCTTTTGCGTCTTTTAGCACTTCTCTGGCTAGGTTGTTCTGTTTCTTCTTCTTCTTCCATTATCTCCTCAGATAATTGTGTTTGTAATGCTTCCTCACTGCGCCACCAACCAATGATCCAACCACCACCAACTCCAGCAATAGCGCCGAAGATAATACTCATTGGCGCTGAATAACCTAAAAAAAGACAGCCCAGCATAAAAAATAACCAATATTTTAATCCAGCATCAATGCCCTCGTTAGAGGCTACTGTGCTAGGTTCAGAGTTATTATCATTTGCGGCTGTAAACCACCCCAAACTGACACCACCGATAATAGCTATAAATAGACTTAAAGGAACTGAAGCCTGAGCAATTCTGGAAATAATGAATATAAATAACCCAAATAACAGTTGAGAAAAGAAGTTAGGTGAAGAAGAGAAAATATCGCTTAGAAAATTATTTTTTGGTGCCATAATATTGGGAATTAAGAATTTAATAAGCAAATTAAACAAGCTTTTTAGAAGTTTTTAATTTTAATGGTGTAGGGATTCAATCTATGGATAAATCCTAATTTACTATAAGAATAATATTTGATTTTTGATAGCTTGCATGGCGAAGCCATAATATTAAGTAGGGTGGGCATTGCCCACCAAAACCAGGATATTGAGAGAAATATCCACCCTACTTAAAGTTTTTCAATCATCATTTATGATTCCTATAGGCAAAAATTAAATCAATCCTGGCAATTGTGCCTCTAGTGGTTGAGTTGTATCCACAACTGTTATATAAGGTTTTTCCTCATCTGTAAATGGTTCAGATTGCTTGATTTGAGATGTTAATAAATCAGCAGTCGCGTCAGCAATATCACCAGTGCGGTTAAGTAGTCGTTCTTTGAGAACTTCTAACGGTGCAGTGCAGTTAATAATCTGGATAGGTACTTGATGCTCTGTAGCTTGAGAAATAGCTGCTTCCCGTAAGTCTTGACGATCATATTTAGCATCTAAAATCACAGACCAACCTTGATTAGCCAGTATAATTCCTAATGCTAACAATCGGCTATAGGTTTTTTCAGTCATTTCTGGTGTATATATTTCATCTCCACCTCTTTCTAATAGAGAAATTCCCGCTAAATGCTTACGTACAGCATCAGAACGGAGATGAACTGCATTTAGTTTCCGTGCTAAATATTTCGCTGTGGTACTTTTCCCAGCACCAGATAACCCCGACATCAAAATCAGTTTTCCCTGTTGAGGTTTCGTATATTCCCAAGCTTGACGATAATATGCAGAAGCTGTTTTTGCCGACTCTTCCTTGACCGCAGCGGGGATATTAGGATCATCTAACAAAAAGGAATTTACTTTTGCCCGTACATAAGCTTGACGGCTTAAATATAAAGGTAATACCTGTAAACCTTCCCAATCTCCAGTTTGTTCCACGTAGGCATTTAAAAAGGCATTTCCTAAATCTTTACGGCCTCTGGCTTCAATATCCATGACTGTGAAAGCCACATCATACATCACATCAACAAAGCGAAAAGGCTCATTAAATTCTATGCAATCAAACAGCATGATTTTGTCATGCCAGAGAGCAATATTTCTCAGGTGCAAATCGCCGTGACATTCGCAAATATAGTTACCGTCAATTCTGCTTTTAAATAATTCTGGATATTGAACAAAGAAGTTATCTGTATATTGTTTTGTTTCCTCAAACTGCTCTTTTGTCTGAGGTCCACCAATATAGTTTTGAGCTTGCTGATAATTTTCATCAATTGCTAATCTTACTTGTGAGACTTCCCCAAAACTGCGAATGTAATCATTTGTCTGTGCTTCAGTATGGTATTTAGCCACAACTCGTCCCAACTCTTCCAAATGACTTTCTTCTAATTTTCCACTGGCAAAAAGTTCACTAAAAAGGGATGATTGGGGAAATTGACGCATCTTGACTGCATATTCTACAGCCTCTCCTGTTCCCCCTAAATGGTATTGTTTATCCACTAAAGTTAAAGGCAGAACTTCTAAATATAATTCACCCGCACCTCTTTGATTTAAGCGCAACTCTTCCTGACAAAAATGTTGTCGTTTTTCTAGAGTGGAAAAGTCTAAAAAACCAAAATTGGCTGGTTTTTTCAGCTTATAAGCATAATCCCCTGTTAAGAGGACATAAGAAATATGAGTTTGAATCAGTTGAATTGGTTCTGTTACAGGATGAGGATAAAACTCTGGCTGTAACATTTGTGTAATGAAAGTGGGGAGATTTGTTTCTGTCATTGGTAATTAGTTAGTTGTCAGTTGTTGGTTGTCATAAAAATTATTACATTTTGCATCTTACCTTTTATTTGTTCCCAATAAAAAACCAGGGTTGTCCCTGGTTCTCTTCGTTATTATTACCTGAATTTTAGCCTTTAGCACCAGCAAAAAAACTTAGGTGATAAGGTGTGCCTTTGGCTGGGTGAATCTGAACTTCACGAAGCACGGTTGTACCAGTCCACTCTAATTCAGCAATGCTGAGTTCCACTTCAGTTTTATTAGGAATAACTTGCTTGAGCAAACGTTCTACAACTTTAGCGTCAAGAACTAGAGAAATTGATTCAATCCCGTTGTGACCATACAAGTTGGCGGGAATTAATCCAGAACGGCGCAAAGCTCTGGGTTTGCTACCTTCGGGACGGGTTTTAGATTCGAGTGTGATTGCCATATAAGTTGTTAAGTTGTTAGTTGTCAGTTGTTAGTTGTCAGTTGTCAGTCGTCAGTTTTCAGTTATTTTATCAATGACTAATAACTAATGATTAATGACTAATAACTAAACAGGTATACCATTGGGGTGCAACAGTGCGCGTTTGGGACCATGAATGGGGTCTTCAACAATGATAGTTTGATCACGACTTGCTCCCAAAGAAACAATCGCAATCGGGACTTCCATCAATTCTGCTAAGAATTTTAGATAGTCCAGTGCTTGCTGTGGCAACTCTTCCAGGGTACGACAGTGACTTGTGGACACCTGCCAACCTGGTACAGTTTTGTAGATGGGACGACAACGGGCGAACAGACGAGCGCTTGTGGGGAAGTGTTCGCAACGTTCACCATCAATTTCATAAGCTACACAAACCTTGATTTCCTCTAGTTCATCGAGAACATCAAGTTTGGTAAGTGCCATACAATCCATACCGTTAATGCGAACTGCATAACGACCAATGACCGCATCAAACCAACCACAGCGACGTTTGCGCCCTGTTGTTGTGCCAAATTCCGCACCGCGATCGCCCAACAAATCCCCAATTTCGTCATCTAGTTCCGTGGGGAATGGACCTTCTCCTACCCTTGTAGTATAGGCTTTGGATACTCCAATTACTCGGTCTATCATTGTCGGTCCTATTCCACTGCCAACACAAGCTCCACCAGCAACTGGGTTAGAGGATGTGACGTAGGGATAAGTTCCGTGATCTAGGTCAAGTAATGTCCCTTGTGCGCCTTCAAACAAAATATTCCGTCGTCGCAAAACTGCATTGTAAATTTTCAACGCTGTATCAACGACAAAAGGACGCAAGCGTTCTGCATAACCCAAATATTCCTCAATCACATCTTGGGGATTTAGGGGCGGCAGATTATACAGCTTTTCTAAAATGGTATTTTTATAGTTTATCGTCCGCTCTAATTGCTCACGAAGTCCATCGGTGTCCATCAGGTCTAACATCCTGATCCCTGTACGTTCCGATTTATCCGCGTAGGTAGGACCAATACCTCTACCTGTTGTGCCGATTTTATGATTTCCCCTGACTTCCTCTGATGCTTTGTCAATCATGCGATGATAGGGCATGGTAACATGAGCCGTCTGAGATATCAATAGATTAGCCGTGGAAATATTTAATTGTTCTAGTTGGTCGAGTTCTTTGATTAAAACCTGTGGATCTATCACTGTTCCACAGCCGATGATACACTCAGTATTTGGATACAAAATACCAGAAGGGATTAAGTGCAGCTTAAATGTCTGACCTTGGACTACGATTGTATGCCCAGCGTTAACTCCCCCTTGGTAACGGACAACCACGTCTGCCGAGCCGCTGAGTAAGTCAGTTATTTTACCTTTTCCTTCGTCGCCCCACTGGGCACCTATGACAATGACGTTAGCCAAGAGATTATATTAAAGGGTAAAGTTTCCACAAATTACAATTATTAGCAGATTTCTTTGTCTTTGTCAAGGAATTAAAAATGGTAAATAATTATAGGTGATAAAAATAACATTGCTAATGACTTTAATCGCTAACTTTTAATTCTCTCAGTATTAACTACCAAAATCCTGTGGGCAGGACAAGGTATTAATTATTGCATGATTCAATAAAAGAGCTTGACTTTAAATAAGTATAAGCGCATTAAACTATAAAGTAATGGTAGATTACGAACACCGTTCTCACATACCCTGTAAATATTATATAGATTGTTTCACGCTACACTTTCACCAAATAGATTTTATGGCTTAAGCCACGCTATCAGTAAAACCCATTTAGTTCATAAGATTGTAATTCAATGAAATATTTTTATCTTAGATTTTTGAGTAAAATCCCCTTAAAGTTCTATCATAAAAGGAACAGTAAAAATAATCTTTAAGGAAAAAATTCAGTTCAAAGCCTCTCCCCGTGAACTGGGAGAGGTTTGGAGAGGGGTCAAGTTTTAAGCCGTTTGTAGTATAAGATGCGTTTCCCTTGTAGAATAGGGTGGGCATTGCCCACCATCATGTTAAATTAATAACCTTATTAATCTTCGTGATCATCAAAAGGATCATCTAATTCTTGACTTGGAGGTCCAAAAGATGTGTAAATTGCCATACCAGTAATAGCAACTACCGCCGCGCAAAAGGTAATTCCAAGCATCATAGCGGGTTCTAAGTCCATAAATTTAGATACATATTATGAAAGCAATATTCATAGAATATTACAAAAGTTAACTTATTGCACATTGTAGCAGGAGTCAGGAGTCAGGAGTAAAATTCTGGGTATTGCATAGATTCATAGCCTTCTCTACTCCCTGTTTAAAACTAAATTCTCCGCAGTCAACCACAAAATTCAAAACTTGAGACATAACTTTATTTTCAGCGGCGGAAAATCGTCCTAAAACATGAGAAACAGTGTGAGAATTATCCCCGTCTATTGCCCCTTTGGGTTTACCTATCCCAATCCGTAATCTGGGGAAATTTTGGGTATTGAGGTGAGAAATAATGCTTTTCATGCCATTATGTCCACCAGCAGAACCAGATAGGCGTAAGCGAGTTTTTCCCAGAGGTAAGTCTAAATCATCATAAATGACCAATACTGATTCAGGCGGTATTTTGTACCAATTGGTTACAGCTTGAACAGCCTGTCCGGAAAGATTCATATAGGTTAATGGTTTGAGTAAGCGGATTTTACCCTGACCTCGTGTATTCCCCTCCCCAAACTCTCCTTGAAACTTGCGATTTTCGGACAAAGAAATTTGCCAAGCGCGAGCTAGAGTATCTATAGCTGCAAAGCCAATATTATGACGAGTTTGATCATACTTAGGTTCTGGGTTTCCCAGTCCAACGATTAGCTGAGGAATTACCACAGCCGATGGTTTTATTTCCTCGTCTTTCATCCTTGTATATTTTCTGGCTGGGATTTTCCAGCTTCAATGTGTTTATGTTCTAGTTCAGCAGTTGTTTGAACTGTTTCTTTCAACTGTTCAGCCTCCCGTTTAAACTCACTTTGAAATTCATTGGAAGCTTCCTGAAAACTGCGAATAGTTTTCCCTAAACTCTTCCCGATTTCTGGTAACTTCTTGGGTCCAAAGATTAATAATGCAACTACCATAATCACGCCCATTTCTGGTAAACCAATACCAAATATATTCATTTTTCCTCTCCTGTAGACTGAAAAACCGCCACAACTACTTTATAGGTTTGGGATTTAGACTTATTTTATCGCTATTTTTAGGCGTTTTTATCAATATTGAAAAAACCCGGACAAGCCGGGTAGATGCCAACTATCAGCTTGATAGCTATTAGCCGCCTAAACTGCGCCAATCAACAAGCACGTCCTGAATTAACAGAGACTTGTTATAAACTTGGAGGATAATTAGCAGAAATACCAGAAATAAACCCATAAACACACCCATTAAAGGTGTTGTTCCCCAACCTGGAGATACTTTACCATACTCAGCATTTAAGGGTCTGAGAACATCTCCCAACCTAGTCCGTTGTGCCATAATTCACCTAAGATCAGTTGCCAAAGCTTTTTTAAATTTTTTAGACATTCCCAAACCTTTACAGGGTGAGGATTCTTGGTTTGAACTTACCTAGTTTAGATTGACCTAATCACAGGTTTAATAGTTCGTGCTTACTCGCGTTGATAACGAATAATTACCCAAGCTTTTATCCAATGGTGGATAAGTTTCCGGTTGTCTCACGGTACATGGATTAATCCAAAAGCTGTTCTTAAATTATCGCAGTTTGTGATCTTTGTTTAGCGATATTTCCGGAGGTTTTCGCCACATTTACAAAAATACACGATTTTCGGTGCGTTGAAGCGGTAATATTACCGTTAGTCAGGGTTAATGGCAAATAAGGCATTACCAATTACCAATTACCAATTACCAGCCTCAACTAGATAACTAGTAACTTGGGTTATTACCCACTACTATTTATGTTACTATAAAGTAGGAAAAATATAATTACCTTTTGGTAATACTATGCAAGCTGAAAAACTTTCCATTTCCTTACCATCTTCTTTGGTACAGTTTATTGAAAATTATAAATTGATTAAAGGCTGTAAATCTCGTTCTCAAGTAATTGAGTTAGCCATAGAATTACTGCGTTATCAGGAGCTAGAACAAGCTTACCGGGAAGCTGCGGCAGAATTTAACCCAGAATGGGATTTAACTGTAGGGGATGGGTTAACAGATGAAACGTGGTGAAATATACTTTGCAAATCTCAGTCCCGCAGTGGGGTCAGAAATGGATAAACGCCGTCCTATACTTATTGTTAGCAATGATGCTAATAATAATGCCTCTACTACGGTGACGATTTTACCGATTACATCTAATATAACTCGTGTGTATCCGTTCGAGGTTTTATTAAATCCAGAAGATTCGGGTTTATTTAAAATTTCTAAGGTACAAGCGCAACAAATACGGACAATTTCTAAACAGCGCATTTTAGGAGACGCGCTAGGGTGTTTAAGTCAAGAGTTGATTGATTTGGTAAATGATGCTATTAAGCTACATTTAGATTTGGAATAGTTGGTTAAGAAATGTAGGTTGGGTAGAGGAACGTTCGCGGAGCGTGGCGTAAGCCATAACCCAACATTGATAGATATTTGTTGGGTTGCGCTGTCGCTTAACCCAACCTACGATATAACTACAATACAACTGGTTTATTTTCTAACCATTGTTCTAAATCCGTGATAGAGGAGAAATCTAAAAGCGCTTCACCAAGTAATTCTAATTGCTCAATTGTTAATGTCCGAATTGTGTCAATTAATGATGATTTGATTTCACCAATTCGCCGATTTAGTTGTCGGATAATTAGCTGTTGCTCTCCTTTCTTCTCACCCCGTTCCATAGCTAATTCTTCGGTTGGACTAATAAAAGGCATTTGCTGTTCCTCCTCAAAATGTTTGATTTTAGCGACTAATCCTGCTTGTAACTGTTTAGGTAAGGTCATCATTTTATCAATGATTTTAAAGAGTTTAACAATTTGTTCTTTTGTTAAGCCTCTATCATAAAGTCCGCGAATTAATGTCCATTTCCATTCTTCCCGTTCTGAAAAATTACCAGTAGTGGCTTTAGTTTTTAAATGCGCCATGACTATGATAGCAAAAGGATTAGGATTAGATTCTAATTCAGTCCACCGTGATTCATGGTCCAGAAGTTTAGCAATGGGAAATTTTAGCCTCAATTCGCAATCTAACATAGCTTGATTATAACTGTTAGGTCGCCATGTAGGGCTTGTATCACCTAAAATTGCTAAACCAACCACAAATTTATGATAAAGGTCAAAGGCTCGGTAATTATAAATGTACATTCTTTCTTCAAAGTCAACATCATATTGACTCTGAATCTCAATATGAATTAAAATCCATATTTGTTGTTTATCTAACAACCAAACTTTATAAAGCTTATCAGCAATTCGTCTTTGGGTTTTCGCTGAAGCCGTAATTTCTTGTAGTTCTTTATCAAGAGATTCTGGCTTTTGTGTCCAATCAATTGCTTTATGAGCCAAAGGAAAGAAAAAGGATAAGAAGCTTTCAAAATATTCGTTTAATGCTTCTTTCCATGATTCGTCATAATTTGCTGTTATTTCACTCATTTTCTATTATTTGTGTAGACGCGATTTATAACCGCCGATTTCTTACCCCGGTTCATTTCAAAATACCTTATTTGTTGGCTTCTACACCCACATGGAAATCATACCCGGAAATCAATTTCCGGTCTCATAGCTAAAGTGCGTTAAAACGCACTCTGAACAAATCAACTAAAACTAGTCGGTTTTAACCGACTTCAGCTATAAGACAGGGAATTTATTCCCTGGATTGTGGATTCGGTAAGAAATCGTTTAATTATTTAGCCCTAGTAACAGCAGTAGAACTAACTGCGAGAGTGGTTGAATCTGTTTCTGTTAATTTACCATATGAAGATAGAATAACTTGGCTGTTCTTGGTAATACAACCATAGAAACCAGTTGTACCTACAGACCTATTAGAATTAGAACAGGAAGGAAGAGTGCTAGGAGCTTTAAGACCATCAACAACCATTTTAGGATCATCCGTTGGTATGGTAGAACCACTACTATAACTACCGTTAGCACGAAACAGAGCAAATGGACATTGCCATAAACTACTGGTTTTATTACAGGTACTTTGTTTATCACTAGGAGCTACAAAATAGACACTTTTTGTATTATCAGGAAATGTTAGTGTCAGACCATAGGTACTTGCAGCTATATTAAAACCACTAGGTAATGTGATATTATCACCAGCAGCAAGTCCATTAGTAGTATCAACAGCACTATTATTAGTAGTATTTATACTTTTTGCCATTCTTACTTCATTGCTAATAAAATCCAAAGCCCGATTCAAATTAGCACGTCTGTCACTTTCTGAAATTGCTGTTTTGTTTTGTTTCAGTAGAGCCACAATACCAATACCAGCTATAGTCAAAACAGCAAGCGTTATAGATGCTGCTACTATTAACTCTAGTAAAGTAAATCCCTCATTGCCATTGAGAGAAGATTGACGAATTTTATAATTTTGAAGAAAAAATTGGATATTTTTTTTGATATCGAAAGTATTGTTTAACATATTTTTTAAGGCATACAATTAGATGAAATATCAGCAGAACTAGTCCCAGTATATTTACCAGTTGCAATTAACCCTAGTGGTTGCGAAACGACTATACACTTTTTATCTCCAGTGTTGCTTTTATATTGCAATACGATTGTGATAGGGTTTGTGGCAGTTATAGTACCAAGATAATCAAAAGTTAAACTAGCAGTGTTAGAACCAGTAATGTTAACTAAACTAGTATTATTTGTAGATACTTGCATAGAAACGTTATATAGTTTGCCCGTACCTGTAGATAGACAGTTACCACTAGTGGTACTAATTTTTGGTGCTGGCGCTGGATTAGTTGATGTATCATAAGAAAAATCAAGCTGACAGTTTTGACCTCGACGAATAGCGCTTCTTTGTGCTTCTAGTAAAGCATTTTTAGCGCTGGTGAGATCCTGAGTAACTTTATTCCTTTGATTTAAAGCTGAGAAACTAGGAGCAGAAATAGCAGCTAGAATGCCGGCAAAAAGGATGACTACGATTAATTCTAGTAAAGTAAATCCATCTTCATTGTGATGGCTATTGTTATAACGCATAGGGTATCACCTCCTGATAAGAAATTGCTTTAGCAATACCTTGTCCAAATCTAAAAAAGTCTTGATTCAACAAATGCGTTGGGTTGCGCTGTCGCTTAACCCAACCTACAAAAAATAGACAAGGTATTGTTTAGCTAGAATAACTAGCTGCCATTTAATTTACACTCTGACGCTGCCATGAACTCACATTGGCAAGATTAATCTTTGTAGTAGTAGTAGGAGCGGGTTGCAATTCTGTTGGAAGATCACTATATGAAACCGGATACTGAACAATGGTTGCATTGCTACCAGCAGTAAAGCTTCCTGTCCATAAATAACCAGAATGGGTACCATTTAGACTGAATTGTGTCTGGGCATTAGGTGCAAATATGAAAGCGGAGGATGTACCATTATTATTGAAGTTTAACTGGGTATTACCATACATATAAATTTGAAAATATTTTGGGTTGTAAGCTGTACTGCTACCATTAGTATTCAATTCACCGTTACTATTCAATGTTATACTCCCATTTGGTCCTATATAAAATTCGACTTTTGTTGCTCCACTTGAACACTGAGTTGGAGTCATAAGAGCGTTGTCATTCAGGGTAATATTACCATCAACATAAATTTTTATGGTTTCGTTACATGCACCATATGAAGATCCAAAAGTTATTCTAGCACTACCATTTAAGGTAAGAGAATTGCCGGTGGTTGCGTTCCTGCTTATACGATATACGTATGTTGAATTTTGCGGTCCTGAAGAAAATACTTGTCCAGCACTATTAACATTAGGTGAAACAGGAAGTGTTAACGTGGTACCATCAGCACGAATCATAGCGGACATATTGTTAACATTCGATGCCGGAGGCGCATAATTATTATTATTAGGTAGAGGCGGAAATGCCTTAATAGCTCTGGTGAGTGTAGCCCGCGGATCAGCAGTAGCAGGATTACCATCACTCACAGTTCCTAGCGTCTTACCAGCAGGAAAAATGATGTCTCCAGAAGCAGTACAAGCACTATCCAGAACATTCGCATTTATTACCGAGTCGTTGGACAGACCACCAGCAAAACTTTTTGCCCATAATCCAGTCGGTACTATTTGTGAACTTGTACCTGTACCTGCACTAGAAGTGGATAATACAGGAATACGGATTACAAGCTTGGTGGTAGCTGGATTAGCGCCATTTTGCTTGACTCGACCTAGAACTGTCAGTGTTCCAACTCCTGGTGCAGTGTTGGCTGCTACACCAGAGTCGGGCGTGTAGTTGTAGCTAACAAGCTGGTATTGTCCTTGATTTACATTATTTGTGTCTGTTATATTTTGCCATCCACTTCCAGTAGCTATTGACAATGTACTACTACTGCTGTTACTGGTGTTGCTACTGCTGCTACTACTACTGCTACTACTACTACAGCTACTACTACTTGATGGTGATGGTGATGGTGATGATGATGATGATGGTGATGGTGATGATGATGAAACAGTCTGCCAACTCGTATTAGGGTAAACAGCAAGAGCCGTATTTTGGCTGATAAAAGCTTGATAATTAGCAACACCTGTTTCTGCTGCTGCCAATGCCCCCGATACCGTTTTTTGAGATGATGCACTTAAGGCATCGCCCTGAGACCTTATAATCATCGTCATAGCAATGATGAGCATGACCAATCCGAATCCCACAGCAATGGGCATCACAAAACCCTCTTCCCTAGACAGATGGGCAAGAGCAATCTTTAGTCTTTGATTCATCAGTTTTTTATTCATCATCTTTTCTCCTAAGTATTAATTGAGTTTTAGTTTTTTTATTTATAGTATTTCCATTATGAAACTAGAAATACATCGCAAATAGGGTACAGCAACGATGAGAATACCCATTAAAAATATACTTAACATTGATAAAATGCACTAGGAACTACCTCAAAATACATTGATGCCACTTTGAGGTTAGTGTTGCTTTGAGGAGTCACAGTATAGGACAGTCCCAGAACTTCGTAACGAGGAGTAGCTGTAAACGCAGAACTTTTAATCGCAGAACTACGAGTAACAGTGTATGCTTTTCCACTGATATACTGTGTACTTGTCAATGTAGGCAAATTCTGTTGTAGGTAAGAAGCAAATCCAGCACTAGTGGACGAGGCTGTACACTTGCTCACCGGAACTACACTTGCATTGGCGGACTGAGCAGTACCAAGATTAGCTGTGAGGGTAAGTGAATTTCCACTAATACTTTGAATCGTATAGGTAGTGGTGTCTGTTCCAATCACGACTTGATCATTATTTGCTAATCCAGTAGCCGATGTCAACGCAACCACGTTTTGTGCAGCCGCAGCATTAGCCGATAAGCTGGATATATTCGCTGCTTTACCTCTAACTGCTTCTATATCCGCTTGAATCCAAGTAACACTATTAGAATATGCTTTTGCTTTGCTTTTGAAGAGAGCAGCGGTTACTAGTCCCATCATTGCTACATTCACAAACGCAGTAATAATTACAATGGCAACTAGCACTTCTAAAAGTGTGAATCCCTGCTGTGATTTTTGAGCGGTTTTTTCCCAGGGTAATCGGTTAAAAATTTTTATCACAATGCACCTCTTGTTACTGTCGGGAATTCACTGAAGCAATCTGTAGCGACAAGCAAATTGATGGTTACCAAACAAATTGCATTACAGTTAAGCTGTTACGCCCACAAATTGCACCATGATTATTTTCTACAATTGGAAAAAATAAAATTTGATCATACTTTAGAAAAAACTCTAAGAATCCTAAAAAGACAGAATGATTATTTGCATCATCGAGCCATAAAAAATACTAGTTTAGCACAATTATACCCATTCACTACCTTACCTTCTGATTGTGTAAATTTGCTAGGCAGAAGTAAGAACGGGTTTAAATTGTAGCTGCACTTAAATAGGGAATCACTGTATCCATAATATATCATAGGTTTTGCCAGTGATACTGATAAAACTACTGAATCTCATGAAAATTCAGGAAAAATTCATTTTCTGAATTTTAGATCGGGATTTACGGTTAAAGACTTCCAAATAAGAAAATATCTCACAAGATTGGATAGCGAAGCGCTGCTGCAAGCAGTTCATTTTTTTGTGGAGTTCTCTAAAGCAACCTGTTAAGAAAACTATTTCGAGTATATTTATTTGTACTGAGTATAGTATTATTCTCTTTTCCCACCTTTTTGACAGAAAAACCTGCCAAGAAAAATATTTTTGAGTATATTCACTTATACTTATCATAATCAATACCTGAATCAGGCTAGTCTAATTGATATTGATTTAGTAATCTTTACCTGTATTCTCACTGCAAGTAACAATAAGCAAAAATGGCTAGATAGCTTATTAAATATCAATTCGAGATATTTTAAAAAATATTAGTTTTATCCATTATTTTATCCATTAACTGTACAAATAACTGTACAAAAAATGTTATACTGACAGTACACTTTCTATAAAGATTCTGTAAAGATCACAACAATGTGTTGACAACTGACTTTTATTTAAGATACATTGATACCAAGTCAAACATTTAAATAAGAGATTTACTATTATGCCTTCTTCAACCATCACTAGAAACTATACCGTCGGTATTAGCGGCATCTCCAACCTTGCTAATACCACACTTGCATTTGCTCAAACTGGCAAGAATTATCGAATCACTGCTACAGGCACTACTAACGGCATCTTGAACTACGGCACTATTCAATTTGGCAGTGGTAACGATAGTGTCACTGCTACAGGTGTTAGTTACGGCATCTATAACAACAGCAGAATTGACCTCGGCGGTGGTAACAATAGTATAACTGCTACAGGTATTTACGGCATCTTAAACCTTGTCACTATTCAATTTGGCAGTGGTAACGATAGTATCACTGCTACAGGTGTCAGTCACGGTATCTTTAACAGCGGTGCTATTGCCCTCGGCAATGGTAACAATAGTATAACTGCTACTGCTACAGGTAGTAGTTCCTACGGTATCTTCAACGACGGCTTTATTCAATTTGGTGATGGTAACGATAGTATCACTGCTACTGCTACAGGTAGTAGTTCCTACGGTATCTTCAACAACGGCACCATTGACCTCGGCAATGGTAACGATAGTATCACTGCCAATGGTAGTAGTGATGGCATATTGAACGGCGGTACTATTACATTCAGTAGTGGTAACGATACTATCACTGCTACAGGTGGTAGTTACGGCATTGAGAACTATGGTACTATTAAATTTGCTAATGGTAGCTCTAGTAGCGTTGACACTATCACTGCTACAGGTGGTAGTTACGGCATTTTTAACGACTCCGGCGATATTACATTCAGCGATGGTAACGGTAACATCATCGCTACAGGTGGTAGTTACGGCATCGGCAACTATGGTGCTGCTAGTTGGTACAGCTCCGGCGGCAGTATTAAATTCGGTAATGGTAACGATAACATCACTGCGAAAGGTGGTAGTTACGGTATTGACAACGAGGGCATTATTGACCTCGGCGGTGGTAACAATACCATCACTGCGACAGGTGGTACTTACAGCACCTCCACCAGCACTACTCAATCTTCAAATAGTGGCTCTAATAATACTAGCTCTGGCAGCGGTTGTGGCGACGACGACGACGACGACAACCGATACAGCGGTAGTCGGTCTTCAAGTAGTAGATATAGTAACTCTAACAGAAGTGGTGACGACGACAGACGCAGTAGTCAAGGTTGCGGCGATGATGATGACAGATCATCTAATAACAGTTCTAATAGCAGTGGCTCTAATAACGTTACTACTACCGTTACTATTACAGGCAATGGTGCTGGTATCCAGAACAGCGGCACTATTCAAGCCGGCATTGGTAACGATACTATCACTACTATAGGTGGTCTTTACGGCATCTTGAACAGCGGTAGTATTCAACTAGGCGACGGTAAAAATATTATCACTGCTACAGGTGGTGGTTACAGCACCACAACCAGCACTACCCAATCTTCAAATAATAGCTCTAGCGGAGGTTGTGACGACGACCACGAAGACGACGACCACAATTACAGCCGGAATAGTCAATCTTCAAGTGGTAGATATAGCTCTTCCAGCGGTCGTAACAACGACGACAGCCGCAGTGGTCAAGGTTGCAATGATAGCTCTTCCAGAGATTGTGACGACGACAACCGGAACAGTCAATCTTCAAATAGTAGCTCTAATAAAGTTACTACTACTACCGTTACTACTACAGGCGATGGTGTTGGCATTGGCATCCAGAACGCGAACACTGGCACTATTCAATTCGGCATTGGTGACGATAGTATAACTGCTAAAGGTGGTCTTTACGGCATCCAGAACAGCGGCACTATTGACCTTAGCGATGGTAAGAATACCATCACTGCTACAGGTGGTACTTACAGCATCTCGACCAGCACTATTCAATCTTCAAATAGTAGCTCTAATAGCTCTAGCGGAGGTCGTGACGACGACCACGAAGACGACGACCACGATTACAGCCGGAATAGTCAATCTTCAAGTGGTAGATATAGCTCTAGCAACGGTCGCGACGACGACAGCCGCAGTGGTCAAGGTTGCAATGATAGCTCTGATGAAGGTAGCTCCAATAACATTACTACTACTACCGTTACTACTGGCAATGGTGTTGGTATTGGCATCCAGAACGCGAACACTGGCACTATTCAATTCGGCATTGGTAGCGATAACATCACTGCTACAGGTGGTCTTTACGGCATCTATAACGATGGTACTATTAACCTCGGCGATGGTAACGATAGTATCACTGCTATAAATGGATTCTCCGGTAATGGTTATGTTCTTTTAGGAGCCGGTGACGACGTTGTATCGGGTTTTGGTACAGGATACTTTGTTGGTGGAGACGGTGTGGACACCTTGAAATTATCTAGTGGTAGCTATACTCTTGGTTCTACAAGTGTTAATAGTCAGAATTTTGTGACATTTACGCAAGGTACTACAACTATGAATGTATTGGATTTTGAGAACTTAATGGTTGGCGACAAATCCTATGCTTTCAGCAGTCTATCTAACGCTCAAGTAGTAACTGCATAGTATAAGTTTTCTAGCAAAGATTCTTTTCTGAATACCGCCAAACCACGCGAATCCATTGTGCCAGGATTTTGCGAGGGTTGGCGGTTTTTTATGCTGAAGTTCCCTACCGCTAATACTGGGTTTCACTTAGGTTAACTCAACCTACGAATCAAGGAATTTTTTGATTTGTCTAAGAGGATGTTTGAAAAGTTTTTAATGTATAAACTGACCCCTCTCCAAACCTCTCCCCTTGCAGGGGAGAGGTTTTAAAACCCCCATTCCCTTGTAGGGAAGGGGGCAGGGGGGTTAGGTTTTTGGAGATTATGGGTTTCATATAATACTTTATGGCTAACGCCACGCTATGCCTTCGGCACACTTCGTGAACGCTAT
>JBAXRM010000017.1:0-46554 GCA_037131225.1 Nostocales cyanobacterium ELA583
GCCTGTCTCTTGCTTACCTTTTTTTCTCTACTACCCCTACTTATTGAGCCGATACCTTTTAACTTCTGCTATCTTGTTGGTAATAGTAATGATAAAGTCACCCTTCCCAGTCTTAATTCAGTGCTGGAAATGGTAGGACAAAATATATTTTTAGATTTCAGTTCTGGGTTTAGTCAATACAAAAAACTGGTACGGGACAACATTCGCAAACAGTGGGCTAGTCCTGACTCTTTTGGATATCCTCAAAATTTTATTGCTTTTGGTTTATCCAGTATTCAATTTCCTATTCAACGAGTCGTTCAAGCTTGCGCGTCTCGTTTAGCAGGACAAGTAGTCACATGGTGGCAAAATCCCACTCCCGCACCAGGATCAATGCGAGATTTGATTCAAACAGAAATCTTGCCAAGTTTGAATTTAGCTGAATCAGATAATCAGCATCAACTTCTGGATAGTATCAGCTTGGGGGATAGCATGAAACCCTATAATAAGGAAGTGGCTGATTGGATTGCTGGTTTACGCAAACGTCGCAATGATTTGAATATTCCCTTTGAAAATTTGCAGCGGTTTATTTCCGTTGAACAGGAAAAATACAGTCCTCACTTTAATGATAGTGATAGCGATCCACGTCGCTGGAGTGACTATTTCCAAAAAATGTCGGATAACTTAAATCGCCTGAAAACGCAAAAAAGGCAAGAACTCCGGCAAATTGTTTATAACATGATTGCAGACCGATTTCGAGGTCCCAAATTTGTCCGGCAATTTTTAGAAGGGCTGTTAGAAGTCTTTAATAATTATCGCAGTCAATTTGACCAAGAACGGCAAAAAAATTGGCTACCAAAAGAACAGTCTGCGGCTAATGCTTTACAAGTTCTCCTCAAACAAATAGATAATAATGCAAAACGATTCAATCCAGTCAATAAAAAGGCAGTGATTGAACAAGATTTTAATGGCATTATGGAAGCATTAAAATCAATTTATACTTCTAAAGTTGAAGTTAAATCTCGCTCTTTAGGAGTTCTGTTACTAGATGCTCTCAAGGAAGAAATTAATAGTTTGATTGTTGATTTAACGGCTTTTGATCAAAGCTTAGAAATTTTACAAACTCAATTGAATGAGCGAGAAAAAACTTATGTAGGAGAAACAAGTACCTTAACTGTGAATGGGATTTTGCTATATAATCCCAAAGATATAGATTTGGTATTTAATCAAATTTTAGAAGGCAAAACAGAGACAGTATATCAGAAAGTATCCCAGGATATATTAGATGATATGGGAATTCCCCTATTTGACCTTTACAAATTTGACCCCCTGCGAATTAAAGACTTATTTATTAAACTATTGAACCGCAGCGTAGATGAGTTTGTGGATAAATCCCAATTGCAGATATCAACAGCTAGAAAGTTTTTGGAACAATATCCAACTGTAGAACAACAAGAAGCTCAAATTAAAACTACTTTTGAAAAGAGCGAATCTTTCTTACGATTTAGCCAAGAACAGGTAAATCTTGGTTGGGAAAATAAGGCAGAAAAACGACAAACATTAATTGGGATTCAAGGTGGTACTAAACCATCTGATGCGGCTGTAAGTGCTGTTTTACCAATAATTCGCAAATCTAGTACCCTGACTGATAAAGATATTCGGCCATTAAATGATCCCCATCATATTTTCTTTGTCCAAGAAGTAGGAGCTTTTCCACTGCGGTTAATTGAAGGGATGGAAAAGATGCGAGTAATTTATCAGACTGTGAATCAATCTGATAAAAACCCTTTACATACTCACCAAGATCATCGTCAATTTCAGGATATTATGCCCTCCAGTCAAGAAGAGGGACAAGTTAAACAAAATCTGCTTTTAGCAAAGGCATTTGCATTAATTGTAGTCCAAGAAAATAAAGTTACGGGATTTGAGGAAATTCGCTTTTTCTACCTAGATAAACAAACAGGGTTACAAAAAGTGCAAGTTTTGGGAGACAATTGGCAAAAAGTAGAAGAAAATCTTCTCAGTGACCAAAATCGGAAAATTCGAGATATTTTGGCAGATGGGTTAAAAGCAATTGGAGAAAGTGCCACAACTAAACCTCAAAAACAGCAATTATATCAAAAGCTCATGAGTTGTTTACAGGAAGTAGAAAATACCCTTGTTGGTGGTAAGGATAACCCCGATTATCAAAAAGCAGAATCAGCAATTGAAAATTACATTAAGCAATATAATTTGATGGTTGCTACTGCATCTACTAATACCCCAATTACTGCACCTACCACAACTATATCTAATAAATCCATTCCGGCAAATGATGAGAATTTAGAAAAATTTCGTAAGCTAGTGGCTACTTGTTATAAAAGCGGTAATCCGTCAGCGACAGAATTACAATTGGTAGAGAAATTTCGCCAGAAATATAATATTTCTCAAGATATTGCTGATTTGATGATTGCTGAATTTACGCCATCAGTTGCTGCTAATAATGCAGTTGAGGAATATACCTTAATGTATCAAGCTTTTTGGGGAAATGATGGAGAAATAGATTTAGAAGAACAAGCGCAGTTGTTAGAACTACAAGAAGAGTTAGGTTTAACAAATGAACAAGTTGCTCAGATTGAATCAAAAATTCAAGCAGAATTGCCAGCTAAATAATAATTAGTAAATGAGGTATTTATGACAGGGGATTATAACTTTAATAATGTTAAGTGTCCTAAATGTGGACATGATCAGAATGCGGTTAATGCCAAGAAATGTGAAATTTGCGGACATCAACTGAAAAAGTCTGCAATTCCTCCCATTGTTTTCGTAGGTTTGGCCGCATTGGTAGCTGTAGGGGGTGGTTATTTTGCTTTCAAGGATAAACTCACGGGAAAAACCACCCCAGAATTAACTGCTACTGCACCTAATACTACGATTCCAGCAGTACCCCCATCAGAACCAACTGTAACTCAAGAGCCTCCAGTGCAAGAAACTCAACCCAATACTGCGGCTATTAACCCAACTAGCACTAATTCTACTAATATTGATACATCGTTGCCTAATCCTACTGTTTTGAGTATGGATGGTAGTACAACTATGGTAGGCTTAATCCAGCGTTTGCGGAATTCTTATGGTCAAATAAATGCTAATGTTCCTACTACCTATGGTCAACCCAATGGATTTCCCAAGGGTTCAGGGAAGGGACTGGAAGCCTTAATAAAGAATGTAGTGGTAATGGCTGCAACATCTCGACCTTTGAAACCAAAAGAGGCACAAGCGGGGATTCAGGTAATAGCGATCGCTCGTGATGCAGTAGGTGTTGTTGTTGGTGTGAATAATCCCTTTAAAGGTAGTTTAACGTTAGACCAATTACGACAAATTTATCAAGGTCAAATCACTAATTGGTCACAAGTTGGTGGACCAAATGCCCCGATTAAAGTTATTAATCGCGCTGCTAGTAGTGGGACTAGAGACTTCTTTCAAAATACAGTTTTGTTAGAAAAACCTTTTGCAGCGGATAGTGCTAATTTTATCACCTTTCCCCAAGACGAAACTACAGGAATAATCCGCACACTGGGAAATAATGGGATTAGCTACGCTACAGTTTCTCAGTTAGAAAATCAGCAATTAGTCAGAATTATACCAATTAATGGAGTATCTCCCGTAGATAAAACTGCCATTCAATCTGGTAAATATCCCATCAGTCGTAGTGTTTATTTAGCACTTCGCAAACAGAATAGTCCCGCAGTGAAACAATTTATTGATCTGGCATTATCTCCCCAAGGGCAACAAATTGTCCAACAATCAGGCTTTATTCCTTTACAGTGAAACGGTAGAATTCACTAATCAGCAGAGGTTTGGCAATCCTAAACCCCTGCTTACTCCTATCTTCTAAAACCCACGGAAGTTATAACCAACTCCGACTAAAACTCCGACATCAGTTTGATTAAAAAATCCAGCATTGATAGAGGCTGTGGCGGTGAGGCGACTATTTAGAGGTACGTCTACACCACCAGTTACTAACAAAGCTGTTTCCGATTTATCACCAGTTTTAATGGCTGCACCTAATCCTACATAGGGAGCTATGGGTAAAGGTTCAGTAAATGGATCTGGTGATTGAAAGGCATAGTCGTAAGTCACAGGAACAAGAATTGTGGTATTAGTAGCAAGGATAACTGCTGGTCTGATTGATAGGGATTTGGTAATACCAATTTTACTAATAAAACCAATATTGCCATCACTCAAGCCTGAAGAGCTACCGGATAGACCCACATTTCCAGCAACACCAATGTAGCTACTACCACCACGAGTTGCTCTACCTATACCAATACCACCTTGTGCTACTTGATTGGATGGTTCTGTTTTTTCACTAACTTCTATAGAGCCAGAATTGAGGATAGCTGATGAAGTTTCTACGGTTCCTGGTACGGGTATAATTGTCCGATGGGCTTTTTCTTCTGTAGCAACAGTGGATATTGATGCTTGGTTGGTTGGGGGGATGATAATTTTTTCTGGTGCGACTGTCTGAGCATTTACAGAAAGTCCGCTACCCAAAACTACCAAAGCGGCAAGACTTGGTAAGACTAAAAAACTTTTACCAAAAATAATATTACTCATGTTCACTCCTCAAGAAATTAAGATTGACACCTATAGCCATCCTAAATGATTCTTGGAAATTGTAGATGTTGTGGCAATGCCTACTAAAATCCACTTACGGATGTTACAAAAATCAAATAGGAGTCCTATACTTAGATATTATCTAAAGTTGACAAATCTCATTAATACTCACCATTTAACACCAAAAATCAAAATTTGCAACTTGTAGTTTAATATGCTGTATGTCTCACGCAAAAGTGCCCAGACGCAAAGAATTAAGATTGCAAAGGTTGAATTTGTGAATTTTATACTTTACGAAATATCTAGCAATTGTCTGAGGAGCATTTGATCGTCTAGTTTAGCTTTTAAACGACCTTTTTCTACATCACGAATCCAGCTTTGGCTTTTTTCCATCAACTTAGCTAATTCTCTTTGGGAAAGGTTCATTTTTTTACGTCCTTCTGTAATCTGTTCCCCTAGCAAATTACCTGTTTGTTGATGATTGCTTTTGGTTTTAGTGGTGCGACGTTGTTTTTTATCTGATTCTGAACGCTTATCCCAATCTGGAGGTAGTTCAAAAGATAAAATTCGGGCATTCATGAGCAAATTCCATTTACCACGAGGTCCGCTGTCTGTGAGACGATTTTCACTACTACCATCATTAATCCAAAATTCCAAAGCTTCTTCTGGATCTTCGGGAAGATTAACTAATTTTGCCCACAAAGGTTGAATCTCAGGGGGATATGTAACAGGATCAAATAATGGCTTCATTCCATAATGATTGAGAACTTCTAAATCATTTTCATAAGCTTTAAGGAGGCGTTTACGTTCTTCCCTATGTCTAGAAGCTTGAGTTACTTTTTCTTCACCATAAGCGACGCGCAGCAAGGTAGGAATAGTTATGCGTTGTTCTCTACCCATTTTGGTTTTAAATAATAACCAAAGCATTAGTCTAACAGCACCTTCGTGTTGTTGCCACAGACTCATAACTGTGGTTAATAAGGTTCTGGGAAGACTGCCATATTGATAAAATGCGGTGCGTTCTTTACATTCTTGTCTGTTGAAAAAATGTTGTGTCCAAGTTCCAGCCTTAACTGTAAATGTGAGGCCAATGAGATATTTACAACCTTGATCATCTTCTTGAAAATGGTGCTGAGTATCTACTAAATTCCATAGATAACTATCTTTAATAGAAAAACTGGGAACTCTACCTTGTTGCGCCCAGTCAACAGAAACCACCAGGGAACAAGTTTGATAAACGATGTTTTTAATTAAACCGAGTTTGGTACTTTTACTCAAGTCTTTACGTTTTTCTAAGCCCAAATACTGTTCAATTTGTCGTTCATCAATGGTAAATTCTTCCTCCCAAGGTTGATCTAAGGTGGTAATTTGAGCAGCAAAAATTAAATTGATACAAGCAGCACGAATATCTAAATAATCAATTGCTTGTAAATTATCACCGCTGTTAGTAATTGGAAATAGGTCTTTAATTTGAAACGAAATTTTCCCTTTTCCTTGATTAACTAAACGACTGTAATGTAAATTGCCTTCCTCGGTTTTCTCCCATTGTAAAGATGTTCGTTGTGCTAATAAATTACAAGCTTCCCAGATGACTATGGCTGAAGCAAAAGGGTTGTTTTTGCCGTTGGAAAACAAGTCAGGACTGGTAGCATCTCGTGGTTCAACTTTGCATCTGCCTTTTTTCGCGTGGATAGGTATTGGTGCATTTGTTGGACAAGCAATCACACATTGTGGTTGTGAATAATAACCCTCACAATTATTACAAAGGACTGGATCAATCCAATATTCATCATCTTCAATTTTAATTGCACCCGTAGGACATAGGGGTCGGCAGTTGTCACATCCCACGCAACTGTTGTTAGGAATTATATGCGGCATAGGAGGTCTTCCTACTTTAATCGTTGAGATGTTTGGCTCAATTTGCCCCTGAATGTGTCCTTTTGATTCATAACTCGCTACCAAATTACCTCTATAACGAGAACATAGTTTTCTTGTCTAATTAATTACTCATAAGGGTTCATGAAGCCAAATTTTGTAGCTATTGATATTTCGCAAAGTTAGGCTTCATTGCTTCTTCATTAACTATACATTTCATAAAGATTTCAATAAGATTGTTCGGTATGAGCTTGGCAAGATTTCTTAATATTTACACAGATATTTACTGGCATAATGTTTATTTTTGGCTATATTAATTCTTCTAAATGTTCTTGAATAACATCTTGGAGGAGGTAATGGGTGATGGGTAATTGGTAATGGGAAATTATAGGGAATTAAAGTTTTTGTATTGCATATCAAGCTAAGAGTCATAAAATAGTTCAAAAATATATGAATTTATTTTTTTTAGTTTGTATTTCTGAATACTGTTAGTGTTCTATTTTTATCTAGTTAGAAAATATTGGCAAATAGGTAGTCAATTAAGCCAATAATAACGGCTTCTAATTGATTATTATTTTTATTTAATCAAGTATTTTTAGTCTAATTACTTAACAGTTATTGAGAAAATAAATTTTAACTAAACCTTGATAAACCAAGCTTTTAAGCTCAAAATACTGCCTAAACTTATCAACAACTAATATCATTTAATATTTTAGACTAATAAAAAATAAATAATATTATTTAGCAAGTCATCAAAATTTGATAAAAAAGTTAACTTTTGTTATTAAAAAAATCAAAGATTAGGCTAGTATGAAGATGAAAGGATTAACTAACATCTAGCGAAAATTGCTGAGGTTTTATTCATGGCTACATTAACAGGATTGACCTTTGGAGGTAGTGCTTGGACTCCTAAATTTGCCCAAGAAATAGATAAAGATAAATGTATCGGTTGTGGCAGATGTATGAAAGTTTGCGGTCATAAAGTTTTAGGCTTAATGGCTTTGAATGAAGAAGGTGAATTTGTAGTAGATGAAGACGAAGAAGAAGTTGAACGGAAAGTAATGGTTGTTACTCAGCCAGAAAACTGTATTGGTTGTGAAGCCTGTTCTCGGATTTGTCCCAAGAATTGTTACAGTCATGACACATTAGATAAATAACATTCCTGTTAATTTATCAATGGTGTGATGTACTGTAAAACACTGATTATTTTTGTCAATTTGTTAAGCAAGGTAATTAGAGGGGAATCTCAATATTAACCAAAACTAATCAATAAGTTTGTAGTAAACACAAACGTAAATCGTAAATTGTTATTATCTAAATAAATCATACTTGCTATTATTTTTCTCCTTCTATTTGATTTATGAGAATATCAACTATCAGATCCTCGATTTCTTAAATAAGTCGGGGATTTTGTGGTTATGAAACTGAAAAAAAGATAAGTAAAAAAATATGAGAAAAGTAGATTTTTCGGTTAATCTTTCATTAGATGAAAGTCAAGCACAAACGCGGCTAATTTCTCATAGTTCTCATCCCCAAGTATGGAAAGTTAGAGATTACAGCACTTCCCGGTGTTATGAGGTACAAAAACCCCACCCCCAACCCCCTCCCCGCAAGCGATGAGGGGGCTAAGATGTACCTCATAGGAGCGGAAACCGCTGTATTTTACATTTAATACTGATCATAAGGTTATTGGTATTCAATACTTGGTGACAGCGTTTATATTTTACCTAATTAGTGGGTTAATAGCGATCGCTCTTCGCACCAAATTAGCCACAGCAGATGCCGATTTTCTGGATCTAAATCATGGTACAATCATGATCTTCTTATGGATTGTCAAGAGTGCAATTGGGGGATTTGGTAACTATCTCGTTCCCTTGATGATTGGTGCTAGAGATATGGCCTTTCCTAAATTAAATGCGATCGCTTTTTGGTTAAATCCAGTTGCTGGATTATTAGTATTACTAAGTTTCATCTTTAATTAATAGTTCTCACTTTAGCTGGACAGCTTACCCACCATTCAGCACAATTACCGCCAATAATGTCCAAATTTTATGGATTTTGGTGATTATTTTCATAATAACTTCCTCAATTTTCAGTTCTCTTAACTTTGTCATTACCATTTTGATGATGAAAGTTCCCAGCATGAAATGGAATCAAATTCCCCTGTTTTGTTGGGCAATTTTAGCAACTTCCATTCTCGCACTTTTATCTACTCCCATATTAGTAGTAGGCTTAGTTTTACTGTTATTTGATATTAACTTTGGCATATCATTATTCAAACCAGATGTAGATGGTAATGTCGTTATTTATGAATATTTATTCTGGTTTTATTCTCATCCAGCAGTTTATTTAATGATTCTGCCGATTTTCGGAATTATGTCCGAAATTATTCCTACTCATGTCCAGAAACCGATATTTAGTTATAAAGCGATCGCATTTTCCACAGTCGCTATTTGTGTCATTAGTTTATTCGTCTGGGTACAGCATTTATTCACCAGTAATCCACCTAGTTGGATGCAGATGTTATTCACCCTTTCTCTACTTATAGTTGCAGTCGCCCTCCGTGTAAAAATCTTAGTTTGGGTAGCAACTTTATGGGTGGAAAAATCCGTTTCACAAGCGCCATGTTATTCGCTATCGGCTTACTTTCCATGTTGGTTATAGGCAGTTTAAGCGGCGTAGCAATGGGAGCAGTTCCCTTTGAAGTTTATGACACCTATGATGTAGTTGATCATTTTCACTACGTTTTATTTGGTGGTTCAGTCTTTGGGATTTACGCCGGTATCTATCACTGGTTCCCAAAAATGACCGGCAGAATGATGAATGAAGCCTGGGGACGAGTTCATTTTGTTCTTACTTTCATTGCTACAAACCTCACATTCCTACTACCCATGCACAAACTGGGTTTACAAGGAATGCCTCGCCGAGTTGCCATGTATGACCCCCAATTTATCAGCTTAAACCAGCTTTGCACCATTGGCGCATTCCTGTTAGGTCTTTCCGTCATTCCCTTCGCTTTAAACGCCATTTTCAGTTGGCAAAAAGGCGAACTTGCAGGTGATAATCCCTGGGAAAGTTTAACTTTGGAATGGACAACTAGTTCCCCTCCCATTATTGAAGACTGGGAAGTTTTACCTGTTGTTAATCATGCACCTTATGACTATGGATATAACCATGATCAGTTATTGCATTAGTTACAGCAATTTTCGGTTGAATAAACTACATTTTTTGCTTAATCAAAAACTTTTGATCCTGGCAAATGTAGACTATTAAATTGTGGAGATATCACTAAATTATTACCCGAAAAAATACCAATTTCCTGATAAATTCCTTTAATTAATTCTAGAACTAAGATACTTTTTGTTTGTGGGTCAATAATCCAATATTCAGGAATACCACAATCTTGATACTGTGAACGTTTAGCAATGAAATCTTTATCTCTTTGTAATTCCCCAGGACTAACTACTTCAACTACCAATAAAGGCGGTAACATTGATAAACGAATAGTATTACGATTAGCTAATTGTTGAATATGTTCTTCACGAATAATAGTCAGATCAGGATAACGGTTTCTTGGTTCTCCTCTTACTTCCAGTTCCAAACCATTTCCTCGGACTCTATCAATCCCTATTAACAATGCAAAAATCAGTAAAATACGATTGGCAATTTGAACATTAATTCCTGATTCTGGGGGCATTGCAATTAACTCTCCATTGAACAATTCATAAAGTTTGTCTGTACCATCATCATAAGATAAATATTCTTCAAAGCTTTGAAATTGATGTTTAACTTGTAGCATCAGATTTACTCCGTCTATTGCGTTACTTGGTTAGATTCTAACATTCTTGATTTCTCTTTGGACATTTGCATCAGGCGCGTGAGAAAAAATACAATTTACTTATTCTCAACCTCTTGACAAAGTTCTGATTTTCAACTACCATTATGTTAAGAGTAGAAAAGTATGCGCCCATATATATAAGGTTTTTATTTGTCAGAATCAAGATATCCAGGATTTGAGGATTTACAGGATATTGTTGTTTGATATTAGGCTTTGGGAATTTAGATTTTTTGGGAATTTAGATTTTTTGAGCATATTTTTAGTGACTATTTACTTCAATATCTTTCCTATTACCAAGAATCTGCAATAACAATCCTGTAAATCCTTTAATCCTGGACATCCTGATTCTGACAGTTTCCCTAATTATTAACTTACGTTATTAATAGTCTGAAAATATACAATAATATCTTCCTATCGCAAACTTTTATCTATCCAATGCAGGAATCAATCCGTAGCCAATAAATATTAATAATTAAATATTCCGACCACCTGACGAACTTTAACAGCAAAATCCCTTTGTTTGTAATATCCAAGCAAGGGACTTTTTTATGCAAATTCGCAAATGATACCAATTGAAGATGATAATTATCAATTTCTATATCTTAGGGGGGACTGGAATAAACGGCGATCAATATTAAATATTAGATAGCCCGATTACCCTACCGGACTTTAGCTCCAAATCCTCTCTTGTCATTACAGGATAAGAGAGGTTTTATTCACTTTTTATTAATTGTAAATATTGATTAGGTTTATCATTATTAGCAACTACCATTTCTAATTCTTCACGAGTGATCAAAAATTTGTTTTTAGCACAAGCTTTTAGCAATTCATCAACTGCTACCCAACCAGCAGCAAGTTTAATGCCAATTTTATCAGGTTGATGACGTAGATGTTGACTCAGAAATTTACTAATTTTCATTAAACGAGAATTGCTCATTTTTAGAATTGATATATTACTAAAATTTGTCTACATATTAAAAATAATGCCCCGACCATAATAAATATTAATGTGATTTTCCCCCCAGGAACTAGGGTTTGATAGTTACCATTAGTAAATTCTGGTATTTGACGTTGTTTCCAACTCATTAATGCTGGCATAATTCCTCCTAAAATAGAAACACTAAATGATCCTGTGTATTCTAGCGCATGAAAAAAGATGGTAGGATTAAATGTTCCTAAACTCAGAGGTGGAAGTAATACTAAGGAATAGAGAGGTAAACGAGAAATTTCACTTTTGGTAAGCAGAGAAATATCTTTGAAAAAATCTGCCAAACCATAAGTAATGCCAATAAATGATGTAATAATTGCAAATTCAGAAAAAATTGACAATAACCCAGCAAACCATTCTCCAGTTTGACCATTTCGCAGAATTTGTACTGGATCAAATCCTCTATCATTGCCAATATTCTGCTGTAAAATATCTGGAGTTATGCAGCCTAAAATCACAGCATTCCAAGCTAAAAACATGAATAAGGGAATCATAGAACCGATAATAATAGATTGTCGAATTTTGGGAACGTCTCCTTCCAATTGAGTCACAACCAAGGGAATAATACTGTGAAAAAACATTGCTACATACATTACAGCTATAGAACTACCTATAGCTTGCCAATTTTGTACTAAAAATTGAGAACTTTGGAATTGACTTCCTCCTAATAGTAATAAAGCGACAAAAGCAATTAATAAAATAATAATAAATATACCATTTAATTTTTCAACTAACCTGTTTTTACCCCAATACATTAAACTACCAAATACCAGAAAAAAACTTACTGTTCCTACCCATTGAGGTGAAATATTTTCTAATTTCCAAACTTGATTAAATGTTGTTTTTAAGATTTCTCCACCTTCAGTCATATATGCCACTAATAGGGCATAATGATTAAACATATAGGCAACTCCGGCGATTCCTACTCCCACTTTACCGAGGATTTTTTCTACAAGTGCCAATAATCCTAAATTGGGAGTACCCTCAATTCGCATCACATTTAAAGTTACTTCCGCAATTAATAAACCGGAAATTAAACTGTAAAGCCATACAACAATGAGTAAAGTTGTAGATGGTACAATTCCTGATGATAAAGTTAATGCTGGTAATCCCAGAATTCCCGCACCAATAGTAGTTCCCACAATTAAAGCTGTATTTCCCGCAACACTACCCGGTTGATGTTTAAATTTATATCCATCAAATTCTAG
Source organism: Nostocales cyanobacterium ELA583 (assembly GCA_037131225.1). Classification (GTDB taxonomy): domain Bacteria; phylum Cyanobacteriota; class Cyanobacteriia; order Cyanobacteriales; family Nostocaceae; genus Dolichospermum. The sequence continues at coordinate 12,485 of JBAXRM010000017.1, forward strand.
GTGAGAAAATAATCGTGTTACTGGTGGTTCTTGTTGATTCATACTTTTACGTAATTGACAAAAATTAACTTGATTTGTGGTGTCTGCATAGAAGATCAAGAATAATGGAACGCGGATAAACGCAGATGAACACAGATGAAGATTAGACATCTGGTGAAAATGAAATATGCATGACCTGAAACCCCTGTAGAGACATTCCATGGAACGTCTTTACAATCTTTACCGAAGATGTCTATTAAACAAATTTTTTGGTAAATTCACACATTAAGTCTACTCTACCTTTACGTAACATAGCTGGATCTAATCTTTCTGTGGTATTACAGGTCATGAGGATTACTAATTTCTGCTGCATTTGAATACCAGATTCATCAATTACGCTTTGGTATAATGTTCCATCTAATAATGCTAAAATATGCTCAGTTTTGTTATTATATTGTGCTACTTCTGAAGCTCGATCTTGGGCTAAGTTATCAGCTTCATTGATGATAATACAAATCTTTTCTAAGTATGTTGGAGGAACAAAGTTAGTAATTGCATCATGATCTAAGATGAAAATTACATATCCTAAAGGGACAAGTATTTCTTTGGCTACGCTTTGTGTCCATGCTGTTTTTCCTGTACCTGGTGCGCCATGAACTACGACTGCTAATTGATTTTGATCTAAAATTGTTTGTTGAACTATGTCAGTAAAATTTTGAATGTCTTGGGGAAATGTTGGTAATGGATACTGACTATGAACTTTGCCGACACGACTTTGATATCCACTTAGCATGACTGCTAAATCATAGGTGGCTTTATTAATTAATGGCTGAATATTTTTGGCCATTAAAGTGTAATTTCTTCTGCCTCTTTCATAGGCTTCAATTTGTAACCAAATATCATATTCTGACCAATAAGCATAAACTGTATTAATCACATCTAATCTTTCCCAATTCACGAATTTTTCAACTGGGAAATAAAAGTCTCTTTCTGAGTAATATTGAGTGATAATATCAGGACGTTCTAATAATTTCAAAACTCGTAAAACGGTAATTTCTTGTAGAAGATTTAGTACATAATCAATAGGAATACTATTACGGCTGACAAATTGGACAAGAGGTGTTTCTGTACTTAAAAAGTCTTTATGACGATGTTCTGGTGTGAGCATATCTGGTGTGATGTAATTCCAGTATTTTTGGAATTCACCACGGGTATAATCTGAGGCTAGATTTAAAATATTTGCCCACCAAGCATACTCTTTTCTGGCTAAGGCATCAGCATAATAACTAGCTAAATTAATGCTTTTCTGACTTAATTCTTGAGTATCATGGAATAAAATTTTACCAAAATATTCCCAATTAAAATCTCTATGAAATGGCCGCCAACCACTAGATAATAAGTTTTGAAAGTTCTTATTGGTGTTATTGCTTTCGTTAGTTCGGAAATAGTCAAATTCCATAGTTAAATTATTCTCTATTGAAACAGGCAATGATGCAAAATTTTTTATCACACTTATTTATGTAACATACTATGGCATTACACCACAAGATTTTTATTGCTTACTATTAAAAGCTACTGAATTACACAAAGAGAAGTTGTGTTAACTATTTTACTCATCCCTTGGCTATTTGAGCAATAATTATCTAGATACGTAAGCTGATAGTTAGGAATAGGAGTCAGCAAAAAGAATTAATTTTGATCTTTTTAGTCTATAAATTATAAATTTTTTGTCAGGATTTAGGTTTAAAATTTAGTTGGTAGTTGTTAAGCAGTATGACAAAATTAAATTCACTCATGGAGACAGGGAATAGAAAAATAAATTATGTTGTCAATTCTTGTATAATTACTTGTTTACAATACTTGTAATAAGAATAACAATAATCTCTGTTACTAATACAACTGAGTGTTTATGAGTTTATTGATTTTTCTAAATAAATTTATTGATAATTTTGCATATAATCAAAATATATCTGCTAAAAGAATTAAAGCTGGATTTTTATTTCCTGTGCAAATTTGTTGAGATAAATAACCAGTAATGATTGATAACTGCGTCTATTATGCCCAAAAAGACGACTACTCCCCCACTAACTACTCTGGAGACGAGATGTATCTAGCGCATTCATTCATGAGTGATGAGAAACGGCAAAAACATCAACAGCCTTTAATTTTAGTGGTAGAAAATCATGATGATAGTCTACTGCTGATGGGTTATACCCTTGAGTTACTTGGTTGTCAGTCTATTTGTCAAAAAGAAAGTTCAACAACAATATTTATGGCTAAAGAACACCAACCTGATTTAATTTTATTGAATATTTTTTTACCAAGTATGAATGGATTGGAGGTAATCCAGTGTCTAAAGCAGGAATCATTAACTCGTGATATTCCTGTGGTTGCTGTGACGGTTTTAACTGGGAGTGAAGATAAAAGACGTATTCTCGAAGCTGGTTTTGATGATTACATCATTAAACCTTATATGATTGAGGAATTAGCAGCAATTATCTACCGTTTACTGGGTAGAAAATTTGAGCTATGTTCGGCTTTAGAAGTGCAACAGATTCATTCACAATCATCCAGTGATTTTAGGTAGTTTGACAGTGAATGTGCTGCCTTTGCCGATTTCTGAGGAAAGTTCTATTTTACCTGCGTGTGCTTCCACAATCCGACAGGAAAGATGTAGTCCTAAACCACTACCTGATCTTTTATTCTTGCTTTGATGAAAGCGCTCAAAAATTGTTTCTTGATTTTCGGCGGCAATGCCATAACCTGTATCTTGAATTTCGATGATTATTTCACTGCTATGATTGGTTGGGGATAAGCTTTCAAAAATACGAATTTCTATACTACCTGTGTCCGTAAATTTGATGGCATTACCAATTAAATTATTCAATACTCTTCTTAATTCTAAGCGATCGCCATTCACTATTCCCCCATTATTTTTTGTTGGGCTTAACTCATGGGTATCCAAATTTAAAGTTAGGTTTTTCTCAAGTGCTAAGGGAGTTAGTTCGCTGACTACTTCAGCAGCAATTGTTGTTAAGTTACATGATTCAAAGTTGAGATTTTTTTTGCCCGCTTCAAAACGGTAAACCTCTAGTAATGTATTTACCATTTCTAGAAGATTTTGATTACTGTTAATCATCACATTAATAGCTGTTTTCATATCTGGAGAAATCGGACAAAAGACTTCTTGCAGAAATAAAGCCAGCATTCGATTAGCTGCGACTAGGGGAGTCCGTAAATCATGGGTAAGACGAGAAACAAAGTCTTCTCGCTGGAGGGTCATTTTTTGTTGTTCATCAATACTATGCTTTAATCGTAAGAGCGATCGCACTCTTGCTAATAGTTCTTCAGTATTAAATGGTTTGCAAATAAAATCATCAGCACCAATATCTAAACCTTGGACAACACTGGCTTCACGATTTGCCGTCAGTAGTAAAATCGGAATATAGTTGATTTCAGGATTATTCCGAATCTGTCTTGTAACTTCATAACCATTCATTCCCGGCATCATCACATCTAAAATAATCAAATCCGGTGGTAATTTTACTACTTTTTCTAAAGCGGTTTTACCATTTATAGCTGAATCAACATCATATCCATCCCCTTCTAAAATTGTTCGCACTAACGTGAGATTATCTGGGACATCATCAACGGACAAAATTCGGTCTTTTCTGAGATTAGACATAGTTATTTTTTTAGTAATCTATAAGTTTAAATGAGGATAATTTATTGCAGCTTTATGAGCAGAATATACAGAATGAAAATAATTACAGTTGGGACTAAAAACAATATCACATAAATCTGGTGCTAAATTAATTCTTCGTGGTAATTCTATTTTAAATATTGAACCTACACTTAATTGACTTTCGATGTCTATTTTTCCTCCCATAATGCCCACTAGTGCCTCAATCATAGCTAAACCTAAACCTGTACCTGGATATTTACGGCTGATGCCTTGATCGACTTGATGAAATGCTGCAAAAATATTGTAAAAATCTTGAGTAGCAATCCCAATTCCTGTATCTTTGACAGTTATTGTAACTTGATTTTTAGGTGTTTCTCGGATTTCTACCCAAATAGTTCCAGATTCCGTAAATTTTACAGCATTGGCCAGTAAATTACTTAAAATTTGCTGTAATCGGACTGCATCATTAAATACTAATGTATTTTCTAACTCTGTTTTGACTAGCAAAGATAAATTTTTGGCTTCAGCTAAGGAACGGATTTTTGTGACCGCATTACTAACAACTGTTGATAAATCCAAAATTTCCGGTTTTAGTTCTAATTTCCCTGATTCTAGCTGAGAAAAATCAAGAATTTCATTGATCTTGGTCAGTAGATCCTTACCGTTATTAAGAATTTTCTCTACCATATCCAGTTGTTGATTTGTCAATTGACCAAATTTAGGACTTAAGAGAACTTGCGAAAATCCAATAATCGCATTCAGGGGAGTTCTGAGTTCATGGGATATTGTGGCTAAAAATACTGATTTTAAACTGGATGCTTCTAAAAGTTGGAAATTTTGTTGTTTAATATGTTGCTGCTGTGCTGTTAATTCTTTCTGCTGCACAATTAGCTGTTCACGACTTTCTTGCAGTTGTTGATTTACCAAACTTAGCTTCACTTCAGCACGATACATCCTCATTGTACTGCGTAAAACCTGAGCTATGGTTTCTGGAGATAGTCTAGACTTAATAAAATACTCACTTGCACCCAATTTTATCCACTCTCTCACTATTTTTTCATTTTTTGCATCTGTGAGAATTACTACTGGGACTTTAATCCCTGAAAATTGTAATTTATGAATTAATGTTAAGCTATCTTGATTTGGTAAATCATCGTCAATAAATACGCAATCATAGTGATTATTGATCAGGGCAAAAAAGGCGTGATTCCCATCTTGAACTTCATCAATTTGCATACTAATATCTGTTTGGGTCAGAGCTAGGCTTACTGTTGAGCCATTTGCCTGATCACCTTCTACAACTAAAATTTTTAGGGTCTCTTCCATCGTTTTTTCTTTTTGCTGTCAAATACAGATTTATATTCAGCACTTCTATTTTTACAGTTTCTAGACTATTCAAATAATGAACATAATTTTTTGTCAAAATGAGCAGATTTATTCTCCAACTTTATTTAGTTAAAAACATTGTAAATTAGTAGCTCATTAACTGTCCTCACCCATTAGTGAGAGTTGTATAGAAACATTATGTACCATTAACTTGGGTGGTTTTACTGAAACAATGGTAATATTTCTTGAATAAAGAAATTCGTTCACGCATATCAATGGGTCTTTAGAGTAAACATCAGCTTCAAAGATATTTTTGTATCTGACAGCACAACTTTACATTGGTAATACCAACATATTGGGTAATGATACATTAGTATGTTAGCTACTAACTGTGGTGTTTAGTGGGTTGTAAATTTGGTGATCATACTATAACTGTAATTTTTCTGATTTGTCTCAATAATTTCATTATGTTGCAGAAATATGTATATACCTTTAGCTAGATTTTTACCGTTATCTAACTGCAAAATAAATTATTTATTATTCCTATTGGTAGATATTGATTGGTTGAAAGATCATATATGCTGAGAGATGGATAAATTAGATACAATTTTTAAAAACCCTAATCAAGCTTTATCTCGTGCTTGGTTTAGATTAGCATCAGTTCAGAAATAACCTGATTATTATAGGTGTAATAATGAGCGAAATTAGTATTTTATTAATTGAAGATCATGATTTGACGCGCATGGGACTGAAAACTGAATTACAGTTGCGCGGTGGTTTTAAGGTGGTTGGTGAAGCAGCCAATGCGAACCTGGGACTAAGACTTTTAGAAACAACTAAACCAGATGTGGCCGTAATAGACATCGGGTTACCCGATATGGATGGGATTGAACTGACGCGCAAATTTAGACGTTATCAAGCAGAAACAGGACAACAGCAGACAAAAATATTAATTCTGACGATGAATAATGCAGAAAATATAGTTTTGGCGGCCTTTGCAGCAGGGGCAGATTCTTATTATATGAAGGATACAAGTGTTAATAAATTTATTGAAGCTGTACAGGCAACTTTTAATGGTAACTCTTGGATTGATCCAGCGATCGCTAGTATAGTATTACGAAAAATGCGTCAAGGTGTCCCTGGTGATCATCAATCGTCAGATAAGCCAAAAACTGTCAAAATTGAAGCCCTGGAAATAGAATATGAACACGTTTTAGAAACTTATCCCCTCACCCAACGGGAACTGGAAATTTTATCCTTGATTGTGGCTGGTTGTAGTAATGGACAAATCGCGGAGAAGTTATATATTACTGTAGGCACGGTCAAAACTCATGTTCGCAATATCTTAAATAAACTTTGTGCTGATGATCGTACTCAAGCAGCAGTTCGGGCTTTGCGTTCTGGGTTAGTAGTTTAATAAAGGAGTCACCGAGTTACCGAGTCAGGAGTTAATGAACCACGTATCCCTGACGGGACCGGAGGGATATAGGCACGTTCGCGAAGCGTCTCGTTAGAGATAGGACACGAAGGAAGGAAGAAGAAAAAGAAAATCACCTATTACAGTAATCCAGCAATTGTAAGTTGGCTCGTTGATTAAAGAATCTCAGTCACTTTAGTGATGAGAGTGTCAACTAATAAATCTTTCCTGTAGACATTCTGCAATGCGTTGTGCTGCACCTGCGCGTCCCATGCGCTGAATGCCGTTTTCGGCGATCTCATGTAAAAAATCAGGATTTTTGAATAAAGATTGGATGGCGGGGAGAACTTGTGATGGTTGGTTGACTAGGGTGAGGGATATTCCTAAAAGCCTACTTTGGGCTTCGGCAAAACCGGGGTTATATTGAGGACCGTTACCAGGAATGGCGATCGCTGGTTTTCCTAAACCGATGAATTGTTCTGTGGCTGTTCCCGCCATAGCGATCGCTAGATCACCCAAATTTAAGCATTCATTGTAGGCTTGTTGCGTTAAGATGAAGTAAGCATTTTTTTGTTTAAAAGTCAAGCTATCGGCATCAGGAATTGGTAAAGGTGATTCATCACACGGTCGCCAACCTTGAATATGTAAAGTTTGGGATAAAATACTACAATCTAAACCAGGAGCGATCGCCCCTAAAAAAATCATTGTCCCCGCAGTCCCCAATACAGAATCTGGTTGTCGTAAATTAGCCATCAGCGCCGATACAGCAATCATTATGATTTCCCAATTATTGTAGGCTTCCGGCGCACGAGAACCAGGTAACAGAGTCACAATTAAAGGATGAATCACTTCTTGGTATTCAGCATCAGGACGATAAAATTGTTGTGAGGTAAAAGTTGCCTGTAAGCCATCCATCATGGGATTCCCCACGTCCACAGCGGGAATTCGCCATTTCTTGAGAATTTCCGTAGTCAGAGAATCTCTAGGAAACACAGCCTGACAACGGCCACAACTCATCAACCATCTTTCCCAAGGATGGTAAATTGAACCAGAAAAATTTTCCCACCGCGCGGACTTGGATTTTCTCGGTAATAATCCCCCTTCATCGCGCACATAATATTCTGATTTAGCCGTACCTACAAAGGCATAATCAGCACCACTCACCGCTGCAAATAACAAGGGAACAATATCCCCCACAGCCAAAACAGCCTTTTGATTACCTAACTTTGTTTGTGAACTTACCCAACGGCGGATAGATTGAATTTGATTCAGAGTTAACTGCACCAAACCGCCACGGACATCCCTCATTAATTCGCGGCTATCCATATAGATAAAACCACCAGAAGGCATATTCCGCACTTTACCAATCATGGGAATATTGATATTTTGATAAGCACGTCCTTCTCCTACTATTGGTAAAGCAAAAATATCTGGTGGAGAAGATAATTGTTGTAGCGCCTGAATAATCCGCACAGCAATAATATCTTCGCCATGACCATTACTTAAAATTAATAACTGTAACCGAGAATTGGTCATTTATTTTTCTAAATACTAGGAAGTATCAAACTATTGGTGAAATCTATAAATTCTGATGTCAGAATGGGGCGACCAAAGAGATTACCCTGGATGTTATAACATTCATGTTAGTAGAAAAATTGTAACTCGCTTTTTCTTTCTACTCCTTTAGCCACAACCTCCATATTCAGTTTTTTTGCTACATCAATAATAGTATGCGGGATAAGATAACTGGCGATCAGAAAGATTAACACCTATTTTTATTAATGGTAGTCCAGCATTTTTCAACTCTGCTAGATATACACAAACTTTTGTAAACACCCATTTACCAATTTCAATGATCAAACCTTGTTGTTCAGCGATAGAAATAAAATCTGTGGGTAAGATAATTCCATATTCAGGGTGTAACAGCAGTAATGGCACAGGTATCACTTGTTAATGTCATCGAACAGAGAATAATAATCTTTTCTAAATCTAAATTAGACATTTTTTTGATCTGCAATTTTTTATCCTTTGACTCCACTCCCAGCATCCGTAGGAACAATGTACTTTTGTAAAAACAAAAATAATATTAACACTGGAGTAATAGAAATTACTGAACCAGCAGCTACCAACCGCCAATCTAAAGAAAATGTTCCTGCTAACTTCGCTACTCCCAGAGGTAAAGTATATAAACTTTCATCCTGAATAACAATCAAAGGCCACAAAAAGTCACTCCAAGCACCAATAAACACAAAGATAGCCAAGGTAATTAATGCTGGACGAATGGCTGGTAGCATTATGTGCCACCATAATCCTAACTCAGAACTACCATCTAAGCGAGCAGCTTCCTCAATCTCTTTTGGTACACCTATCAGGGCTTGCCGTAACAAAAATATACCGAAAGCAGAAGCTAAACTAGGAAATATTATACCTAAATAAGTATTTCTCAACCCTAGTTGCACTGTCAAAATATATAAAGGAATCATCACAATTTGGAAGGGAATCATAATTGTTGATACAATCGCCATGAAAATTCCGTTTCTACCCACAAATGACAATCTGGCCAAGGGATAAGCCGCTAAGGAACAAAATAGCAAATTTAAACCAACTGTTAATACTGATACTAGGATACTATTGTATAAATAAGTTCCAAATGGTAAAGATTGCCAAACTTTGGAGAAATTTTCTAATGTTGGTTGATTAGGTAATAATTGTGGTGGTGATTGCCAGATATTTTCCGTTGGTGATTTTAATGCTGTACTGATTAGCCATAGTAATGGAAATAGCATCACAAGAGCGATCGCTCCTAGTATTCCATAAATAACTAAACTTTGGATGCGGGAGTTCTTAAAATTCATCGTTTTCCTAAAAATGATTAAGCATGAATATAACTTATACTCAAAACGGCTAGAAGCTGGACTTTTTTATCATACAAATAACCAAATTCAAAGCCTCTCACCGTTGCGGGGCTTTATAACTACGGTGTACACACAAGTGATTGAATCGCCCCCTAACCTCCAAAATTGGGTAAACAAGAATTTTCAAAGTCCCCCAATTTTGGGGGATTTAGGGGGCAAAATAGGCCGAAACGAAGATAGGTAGGACTTATGTATACACCATAGCCTTATCAATGGGGGAAACCGAAAAATCAAGTTCCCTTACCTTTCCAAAGGGAAGTTTAGGGTGGGGTAAAAAGATATTTGATACATCAATCATGACTTTTTAAACAACCTCTAATAATACAAAAATATGATCAGATATTAGGATATGATCAAATCGAAATTTTCAAAATAAGTAATATTTTCATGAAACTAATTCTGAATATAGCAGCATTCGTTACTATAATTATTTTTGTTAGTATTACCTTAGTATCTGTTCATAAAATTTCTCAAAGTCAGTCAACACAACTACCTCAAATTAATAAAGAATGTATAACTAACTCCAGTGTGCCTTGTCATAATACAACATCTGTAAATACACCATTTATTCCTAACCAGCAATTAGATGAACAACAGCGGTTTTTAGCAGCAATTGTCAACAAAATCCCCACCATTCCCCAAGTTGATACCTTTGAATATACTTTACTGCGTGCCTATGGAACAGTATTTATTAATCAGGCGTTAGGAATTAACTTACCGCAAAAAGTTATTTTAGATAACGAATCAGAAACACAATCTTTTCAAAAAACAATGAGTATAGCTTTAGTAGATGGTACTCAAGAATGTTATTTACAAAAAACAGCCGCAACAGCTTTAAATAAAGCTAAAAGTTTAGAAAAGATTTCTCTTAAATCAGGTTATGCTGGTGATTGTCTTCGCAATTTTGCCGATAATTTAAGATTTTGGAATAAATATGCCAATAGTGAAACCTTAACACGAGTAAAAACCGGAGAAGAAACCAAAATTCTCGGTTTAGTTGCCCCTCCAGGTACATCACAGCATCTTTGGGGATTAGCAATTGATTTACAAGTATCAACACCAGCCCAAAGACAGGCTTTAAATGAAAATGGCTGGTTTCAAACTGTAGTTAGTGATCTTCCCCATTGGACTTATTTAGGTTGGACTGAAGATGATTTACCCAAATTTGGATTACAACAAAAAATTATCCAAGGAATTAAATATTGGGTAACGCCTATTTAATTTGTTAGGAGTTAGGAGTTAGGAGTCAGGAGTCAGGAGTTAGGAGTGAATGAACCACGTTCGCGGAGCGTCCCGTCAGGGATAGACACGAAGGACACGAAGGAAGAAGGAAGAAAATTTTTCTGTTCCCTGTTCCCTGTTCTCTGTTCTCTGTTCTCTGTTACTTGCTATAAAATAGTCACAATATCCGAAAATTGGAGTTTTAACCGTGAGTTTATTTGATGATTTAAGTCGGTTTTTAGAAAGTCGTTTAGAAGAATTTTTGCGGAATAACCCTCATTTGGAGTTAGAAGCACTTTTAGAACAACTGCGGGAACAAGAAGAAGATACATTAAAGTTAATTGCCGAGTTACAATTGCAAGAGAAGCGATCGCAAGATGAAATTCTCTCCACAGCCCAAGAAATCCAAAAATGGCATATCCGTATTCAAAAAGCCCAAGCCGCAGGTAGACAAGATTTAGCCACACCAGCCCAAGCACGAGAAGCTGCACTACTGCGAGAAGGAAATCAGATGTGGGGACAGATGCAAGGTTTGAAAGAACGCATTAGTCAATCACAAGAACTACTCCGCAAAATTCAACAGCGTCGTCAAGAAGTACAAACAAAAGCAGCCGAAGCCCAAACAGCCCGAACTCAAGCCCAAACCCAACAACGTTTAGAAACTCAAGGTTGGAATACTACCACCAATTCTAATAGTAATAGTAATTTTGATGACTTAGAAAATACATTTCGCCAATGGGAAACCCAAGATGAATTAGAAAAACTCAAACGCAACATGGGGAAATAATAGGTAATAGGTAATAGATAATAGGTAACAGGTAATATTCCTCTTTCAACTGACAACTGACTCCCCCCATATTACCCCATATTACCGTTTACGAATTGTTCCTTGCCAACTAATTTTTTGCTGTGCAGAACGTCCATTTAAAGAACGAACTGCGACAACTTCAATATCAACATTTGTACCGGGACTTAAATATTGAATAGGAATTTTCAACCTACCTAAAGCTAGAGTAAAATTATTGTAATTACGACTCACCAATGCTGTAGGAATTTCCCCTTCATATACAGTTTGGGCATTAAAAGAATCATCAAAATTATCCCGCGCTCGATATTTGACTTTAAACTGAGTATTAATTACATCAGATTTACCTCCCAAATCAACAATTCTTAAACTGAGATTTTGTCCCGAATTAGCTAATTCAGCCACAGCTAACCTCGTTACATCTTCCTGAGCAATAGCATAATTAACAGTGTACTCCGTCAAACTTCCTGTAGTTTTAGCCGTACCATCAATCCAGAGATTTTCAGCAAAAGCAATATCTATTTGTTGATTATCATTTAAAGTGAGTTTTACAGATTGATTAGCAAAATTGTTAACAGCCTGTTTCTCCAGCCAAACTAATTTAAAATTTCCCTCTAACCGCCGTTCAAACTCTCGATATTCATCAGCAATAATAGAACCAATAGCAAGTAAAGATTTTGCCCCTTGACGAATTTGCCACTTATTTTTAGAAAGATTAAATTGTTGATTTACTAATTGAGAAATTCCTATATACGCAATTGGTTTATCATCTACCAAAGCTTCCTTCCCATTAACTATACTTAAAATTCCTAATCGCCCTGGTGTACCATCACGGCCATTACTACCATCACCACCATCACGCCCATCGTAACAGCGATAAACTGTTTGAGTACATTGACGATTAGGAGTACCAGGGCTTCCTGTACAGCTTTCTCTCTCCCAACGTCGCTGACGACAAGAACAACCTACTGCACCTCTAGCACCTCTTCCACCCCGTCCACCTTCGCCACCAACAGCGCGAACAGCGATTTTCCTTAAATCTGCCAAATTCGTATAATACACAGTCAGATCACCACCTTGTCCACCATTACCACCATTACCACCGCTACCACCATCACCACCATTGGGGGCATTAATATTATCCCTTCCCTCTTCCCGGCGATTTCTACAACTAGGACGAGAACCCGGTTCACCATCCTCTCCATCCTCACCATCTTTTCCAGATAAGTCAAGATTAACCGCCGAACCATCAGCATTTATCGTCTGATTCTTCCCACTACGTCCTTCTCTACCACTCCGGCCACTTCTAGCATCCCGATCATAATACCCAGCTATTTTCGATTCCTTAACACTCGAAGAACAGACAACCGCACCAGCAGCAGGTAATAAATTAGCAAATAAACAAAACATCAACAAAAATGGTAATTGATCTCTAAAACCTTTGTGCATAATGTATAAAATTACAGACTATTTCTTACTTAAATCTTATCTTTGCGTCTTTGCTCCTTAGCGCCTTTGCGCGAAACAAAATTTATCCTGTTATGAATCAACAAAAAAAAGGTGGCTCTGTCAAAAACAAAACCACCCTCTCAAGAAAAACTCAAATTAACGAGCTTGACCGTGAGCAGAAGCCGCATCAATAGGCTTCATCAGATATAATTGTAATAACTGCCAACCATGAGATAAATAGATTGGGAATTTTTGGAAGAATTGTAGGAACTTAGGAGTATTAGAACTAGAAATTGCTGCCAATTTTTCGTTATTTTGGACGCAAACATCTAAACGCTGATAAAACGCTGGGTTCTCCACATCCAACATCACAGGGAAGACTCTACCAGCAGTTTCATTGGTCTTCTTAATGACATGAATATCATACTCTCGCGCATCTAAACCCAAAGAAGCATAAAAATCCTTCCGTTGGATATCATTGAGATACATAGTTGCAAATACAGACAACAGAAAGAAGCGACTCCATAGTTTTGCTCTCCAGTCATTCAACATTTGTGGCTGCGCTCTCATAACCGCATCAAAGAAATCACCGTGACGGTTTTCATCTTGACACCAGTTTTCAAAAAAGTTGAAAATTGGATAAATCCGATCTTCAGGATGGGTTGCTAAATGACGATAAATAGTGATATAGCGCCAATAACCAATCTTTTCCGAAAGATAGGTAGCGTAGAAGATGAATTTTGGCTTAAAGAAGGTGTAACTACGGCTCTTGGTCAAAAACCCTAAATCTAGAGAAAGATTAAAGTCTGACATGGCTTTGTTTAAGAACCCAGCGTGACGGGCTTCATCCCGCGACATTAGGTTAAAGCCTTCAGCTAAAAGAGGGCTTTTATTCTTTAAGCGACGGCCGAGTTCTTTGTATAACAAGAAACCGGAAAACTCTGCTGTACAAGAACGTTCGAGAAATTCAACGAATAATTTGCGAGTTTCTCCATCAATAGAGTCCCAGGATTGTTCAAACTGAGCATCTCGCACAAAGTGATGGCGGTTGTAGTCAACGCGGAATTCTGCGATAATGGCCTCTAATTCCTCTTCATTGACGGAAAGATCCATCTGCGCCATTTCATCGAAATCGGTTGTGTAAAACCTTGGTGTTAAAAGGGTTTCCTTGGCAGGGGACTTAACTCCAGAACGGATTTCGTCAAAGCCTGGTTTTCTGAGGGATTCTACCATGTTTTGATTTGCTCTTTTATCTTTCTTATCTTGAATACACACAGAAAGCCTATTCTTAGGCTCTCACAAGGTGCAGACGACAACAATTATGATTTTGTATGGAATTCAGTGTAGCAATATTTAGCCTAAAAATAAGCAGATAATTGATAAAGAGTTGCAAAAATCAACAAAAAACGATTTACACTTTATTTTAGGTTGCAATCAGGATGCGTTTGATGCCGTCTTCAAGGAGCAGAACGTTAAATTAGCCAAAAATCAAGAAAATCATGTAAGCTGGGAAAATAACTGTTCATCAGTTATAAATATTCTGTTTTTCTACAGCTTCAGCCAAAAAACCCGAATATATTAAACATATAGTTTGAGAACCCCATATGTTCAATACTACTGAAATTATAATTAATGCTTTCGTCAATCAAGTCAGGGAAGGATATCAACGAACCTATGGTGGTTTAAACACTAATTATCAAGACATTATTGCTTGGGCTGGTAATATGGCTTTGGAGAATATAGCCAATAGTGATGCTTTATACCATAATGTCGAACATTCCGTACTTGTTACCCTGGTAGGACAAGAAATTTTGCGCGGTAAACATATCCGTGAAGGTGGGGTTTCCTGCGAAGATTGGCTGCATTTTATTATTTCCCTCCTCTGTCATGATATTGGTTATGTCAAAGGAGTTTGTCGTCAAGATCAAGAATCTGAAGGTTTGTATGCTACCGGTCAAGGTGGTGGCATGGTTTCTGTTCCCTTTGGTGCTTCCGATGCTAGTCTTACCCCCTATCATGTAGATAGAGCTAAACAATTTATTGCTGAACGGTTTGGTGGCCATCCGCTCATTGATGCAGAAATCATTAAAAGTAATATTGAATTAACTAGATTTCCCGTACCTGCGGTAGATGATCACCACGATTCCCAGAATTTTGCTGGTTTAGTCCGTGCGGCTGATTTAATTGGTCAATTAAGCGACCCACGTTATTTAAAAAAGATCACCAGTTTATACTATGAATTTGAAGAAACAGGTGTAACTAAAGTTTTAGGATATCAAAATCCTGGGGATTTACGGAAAAACTACGCCAAATTTTATTGGAATAGTGTTTATCCTTATATTACAGATGGTCTGCGTTATCTATCCTTGACTCAACAAGGAAAACAAGTTATTGCCAATCTTTACTCTAATGTGTTTGTTATTGAACATGAAAAATCACAATCAGGATTACAATATTTTGCTGAACAATTCAATTCTTAATAAAGCAGAATTCAGAAGTTATGAGTCAGGAGTTATGAGTGAAACTGGCTTGGTGTCTAGCTTTGAATTTAAATTCTGTACCTCCTTGATCTGCGATCTGCTGTAAGGATGTTAATTAATGCTCAACATTTACTACAATTTCAACGCTGTCAGCGGCGACCTTTTTTAGATGTTCACGGTGATTACCTTCAGCGAGAGATTCCCAATGAGTTGGTGCTGAAGGTACAGCAGGACAAAAATGCCCATCATCAGCAGATAGTCAAAAAGTTAAGTTACTATGAACCTAATTATCCCTCAGGAGATTGGACAGCCGCAGCCGCATCAACTCTAGAACTGATGCAGCAAGGAGCTAGTTATATTCGTCGTGGTGTGCTATTAACTACATATTGTGATAAATATACTTTGCTGAGTCGCCCAGATTTACTGGTCAAACAGCCGGGGAATTCTCGTTTTGGCAATTGGAACTATGTCCCAGTGAATATTGAATTGGGTAAACGTCCTAAACAAGAATATCAAGTAGTTATTGCTTTTCATGCCCAAGTTTTAGCCACGGTTCAGGATGTGATTCTGAGTAAAGCTGGGCTGATATTGCGAGATAAAGATAAAACATATCTGGTGGATTTAGATAGATGGACACCACAAATGTTAGATATTTTATATGAATATACTCAAGTAATTGAGTCGGCAGAAGCTCCAGAAATTTTTATTTCTCGGCAAAAATGTAATCTTTGTCCTTGGTATAATTATTGTCATGCGATCGCCCAGTCCCAGGAACACCTTTCTCTGTTACCAGGTGTCACACCTATTCGCTACACGCAATTGCAAAACCTGGCAATCACTACTTTAGAATCACTGGCTCATACCCATCCTAGCACCTTAGAAAACCTCATAGGATTTGATAGTCATGTGGCTGCTAAATTAGTTGTACAAGCGCAATCCGTATACAGCCAACAGCCTTTAATTCTAGATCATTCCTTTTCTTTAGAATATCTGACTTTTACAGCCCCCATTGAACTCTATTTTGATATTGAAGCCCAGCCAGATTTAAATTTAAATTATCTTTTAGGTGTTTTAGTTGTGGATAGACTCGCTAACACCGAACAATTTTATGCTTTTTTAGCCGAAACGCCAGAACAAGAACCATTAATTTGGCAGCAATTTCTGAATTTAGTTAATCAATATCCCCAAGCACCAATTTATCATTTTTGTGCTTATGAAGTAGATACAGTCAAACGCCTTGGTAAAATGTATCGCACACCATCTTCTCAAATTCATCCCCTACTCAATCGGTTTATTGATATTTATGAACAATTAATTGAAAGTGTGGCTTTACCAATAGATAGTTATGCCTTAAAAACCATTGCCCGTTGGCTAGGATTTGAATGGCGTGAACAAGCAGCCAATGGTGCTAAATGTATTTACTGGTATGATAAGTGGTTAGAAACAGGCGATCGCACCCTATTATCCATCATCCAAGACTACAACGAAGATGATTGTCGCGCCACCCGTACCGTCAAAGATTGGCTAGTCAGTTTTTTCACAAGTACATAAAACTTCTTCCTTCTTCTTCCTTCTTCTTCCTTCGTGTTCTTCGTTCCTATATCCCTCCGGTCACGTCAGGGATACGTGGTTCATTAACTCCTGACTCCTAACTCCTGAATCCTAAATTCTCCTATATGTCACGTCTCCTAAAACCTCGGAAACTATCCTTAATGCTCATCTTCATTATTCCACCAATTCTGATTAGTTTTTTGGTTAGTAATTTCGTTTTTGCCTCTTCAATTATCAACAGTATAGAATTTATTGGACAAGCTACTTTACCCACAGGTTTAATCTTCCAAAAAACCGAAGTTGGTGGTTTATCGGGAATTACTTATGATGCCAAAAATAACCTGTACTACGCAATATCCGATGATAGAGGAGAAAAAGCACCACCTCGTTTTTATACTTTAATAATTGATCTCAGTAAAGGTAAATTAACCAACAAGGATGTTAGTACCGTAAGTGTAACAAACTTATTGAATACTAATAATAAACCATTCCCCCCCAATACCACTGATACAGAAGGAATTGCCCTCACCAATAAAGATACTATATTTGTGTCTTCTGAAGGTGATGTAGACAGATTGGTAAATCCCTTTATTAAAGAATTTGCCCTGGCTTCTGGACAAACAATTAGCACCTTACCCATACCAAATAAATTTTTGCCAGATCCTCAAAAGCAAAAAGGCATCCGCAACAACCTAGCTTTTGAAAGTCTCACCATTACACCTAATCAAAAATTCCTATTTACAGCCACTGAAAACGCCTTAATTCAAGATGGTACAGCCGCCAAATCTGGTGTTGGGACTTCTAGCCGCATTTTGAAATATAACCTCTTAACCAAACAGCCAGAACAGGAGTTTCTCTACGAAACACAACCAGTTACACCTTTGTTTAATCCCACCGGTAAATTTGCCAGTGGCTTACCCGATTTACTAGCGCTTGATAACGAAGGACACTTTCTGAGTATAGAAAGAAGTTTCACAGGTTTGGGATTTACAATTTTTCTGTTTCAGGTTTCCCTCGATAATGCCACCGACATTCATAACTTAGACAGTATTGCTGAAATTGATCCTGATAAAATCAAGCCAGCCGATAAAAAACTCCTGTTAGATTTACGAACTTTAGATGTATCATTAGATAATATTGAGGGAATGACCCTGGGTGCAAAACTACCAGATGGACAACCATCACTAATTTTAATCAGCGATAATAATTTTAATGGGTTACAACAAACCCAAATTCTAGCCTTTAAACTAAAACTTGAATCTCCACTGATTAGATTATTACGCCGCTTACAAATACCTAAGTTTTGACAATAATTAGGGGTTTTAGATAGCGGAGCTTGGCGAACAATAATCCTTTATATCAAGAAAATCTATTAATTAATCATAGCACAAATGACAATCAGAAATTTTCTTCCACCCCAGCCGTAGAATTAATTCCAGTTACATCTCTTACAGAAAAAGAATGTTTGCAAAAAAAATGGCCGAAAAATAAACCAACAGCATCAATTGGATTTCCTCATCTTTTATATACACAACAAGGCATTATTCCCACCTTTTGGGCTATGCTACCCCAAAAAGAAATTGATCAATTCATTAATAAGAAACATCATACCGAATTTATTAGCCAATCTCAGGCATATCCAATGGTATTATGGATAATTATGCTTTCCAACGAGGAATCTTTGCTAACTAGATGGCTATCAAACTATTTGGATATGAAAAATGAAATTGGGCAAAAGATGGTCAAATATTTAGAAAAAATAGGATATTATCACCTGTTGTTTTTTACCTTAGAAAATCCAAATAATCAACCCAAAGTTATGACTTTGACTTTAACTGCTACACAACGTCAAGATTTAAGTGATTGTATGAATCTCCGTCATTTAGAAAATATCAACATTTCTAGTCAGGAAGCTAAAAATTTACTAAAAATTGACTATGAAAAATTCAAATTAAAAATAACAAATGATTTAAATAAAGACAGAAACAAAATTAGCAGTTATGTTAAATCATTGGTAGGTAAGGTGTTTAATAATTTTTTAAAAAAGAGTTCAGCCACAAATAGTCATGATTCAAAATGAATTATATCTTGATTAAAGAGGTAATCTAACGTGAACAATAATCCATACCTACCTTCAAAAGATCAGGAGTTGATAGCTAACCGTTATCAAATTAAATCATTAATTGAGAAGGGTGGCATGGGTGAAGTATTTTTAGCAGAAGATATGTTGCTAGGAGGAACACCCGTTGCCATTAAGTTTTTATCCCAAACTGTTATTGATTCTCAAAAACAAGAAAGCTTTAACCGTGAAGCACTTCTCAGTGCAGCCTTAAGCCAAAAAAGTATTCATATCGTCCATGCTTATGATTATGGTGTAACTAGTAATGGTAATCCATATTATGTGATGGAATACTTATCTGGACAGATTTTAAAGGAATTAATTCCTTTGAATTTACCAATGTTTCTCAATTTATCACATCAAATTTGTTTAGGTTTAAAATGCGCTCATCAAGGTGTTAATATTGACGGAAAAACTCATTTATTAGTTCATAGAGATATTAAACCAACTAACATTATAGTTATCCCAGATCCCACATTAGGTAAATTAGTTAAAATCTTGGATTTTGGTATTGCCAAATTCCTAAATAGTACGGAATCAATTACCACCAATGAAGAATTTTACGGGACTTTAGCCTACTGTTCTCCTGAACAATTAGACGGTAGAGATATAGATAGTCGTTCAGATATTTATAGCTTAGGTGTCATGATGTTTGAAATGTTAACAGGGGAAAAACCTTGGCAACCAAAAACAGAAGGGTTCGGAGCTTGGTATCAAGCACATTTATTTGAACAACCAAAACATATATCTGATGTGAAACCCAGTCTTCAAATCCCACAGCAGCTAAATGATTTAATTATTAACTGTTTAGCTAAAAAGCCAGAGCAACGTCCCCAAAATATGACGGTAATTCTCAAAATCTTGGAGAATATAAAACAATCTCTTGATAAAGTATCTTTAACTTCAGGGTTGAGAAATGCCGAATTATTTAAAATAAAAACAATAGTTAATGACCAGTTTATTTGGCCTAAAAGTAAACCAATTCAAGAAATTGTCTTTCCTCAAATAATCAGAAAAGAAACAGTATCTACAACTTCTTTGTGGTTAATGTTGCCACAATTAGAAATTCAGAATTATGCCCATACTACACGCTACACTCGATTTATATTTATTACACATCCCCATCCAATGTTGTTATGGATAACACTACTTTATGACCGTGATCTGATTCCTAAGTGGCTACCATGTTATATAGATATGCAAAGTTCCCAAAATCTAAAATTAGTGTGGTCACTAGCAGAAAACGAGTCTTATTCTTTACTTTTCTTTACCTTAGAACCTCCAAATAGCTGCACTAATATGTTTAGTATCAGCATTGCTCCCTCACAAACGCAAAATTTGAAAAATTGGGTACAACAAAGTCGGGAAATCAAAGCATCTGCTGAAGCTATAGTTAGCAAAAACTTGTTAAAGCAACAGTACAAGCAGATACAAGTAGAAATATTAAAACAATTACAAGCCTAAGTTTGTGTCTGTAACTATTGAACGAAAATCAGGGGATTCTAGGACTTTTCGCTAGATTCCTAACTACCAAATTTCGATATAAAAAAATTTTCGCAAACTACTTGACAAATGAACAAACAAGAGGCATGATAGTAGGAGTGCAAGTTAAATCGGACTCAAGGGACTGTAGTTCAATTGGTTAGAGCACCGCCCTGTCACGGCGGAAGTTGCGGGTTCGAGCCCCGTCAGTCCCGTTCTAAAAATACTGAATGTAAAATACTGAGTTAATCAAGAATACTCAGGTTTTTAATATCAGTTTGTGTAATCGTGATTTATAAAAGAGAGAATTAACTGTGACCGTCAGAGTCCGCATAGCTCCAAGTCCTACCGGAAATTTACATATTGGTACAGCGAGAACGGCTGTATTTAATTATTTGTTCGCTCGTCACCATGATGGCAAGTTTATTTTAAGAATCGAAGATACAGATTTAGAGCGATCGCGTCCAGAATATACAGATAATATTCTAGATGGACTACGCTGGTTAGGATTTAATTGGGATGAAGGTCCTTTTTTCCAATCCCAACGCCTACATCTTTACAAAGAAGCAGTGCAAAAACTTCTAGATCAAGGATTAGCTTACCGCTGCTATACCACATCTGAGGAATTGGACGCATTGCGAGAAGGGCAAAAAGCCAGAAACGAAGCCCCTCGTTATGATAACCGTCATCGTCACCTTACCCCAGAACAACGGGCTGAATTTGAAGCTCAAGGGCGTTCTTCCGTGATTCGTTTCCAAATTGCCGATGATCGGGAAATTGTCTGGAATGACCTGGTACGTGGGAAAATGAGTTGGCGTGGTAGTGATTTAGGCGGTGATATGGTCATTGCTCGCGCTGCTAGTGATGGTACTGGTCAACCACTGTATAATTTTGTGGTGGTTGTAGATGATATTGATATGCAAATCACTCATGTTATTCGCGGTGAAGACCATATCGCCAATACTGCTAAACAAATTTTGCTGTATGAAGCTTTGGGGGCAAAGATTCCCGAATTTGCCCATACTCCCTTAATTTTGAATCAAGAAGGACGCAAATTATCCAAGCGAGATGGAGTAACTTCCATTTGTGACTTTCAAGAAATGGGCTTTACTGCGGAAGGTTTAGTAAATTACATGACCTTGCTGGGATGGTCGCCAGCGGATTCTACTCAAGAAATATTCAACTTAGAATCAGCAGCTAAGGATTTTGGCTTTGAACGGGTAAATAAAGCTGGTGCTAAATTTGACTGGGATAAGTTGGATTGGTTAAATAGCCAATATCTCCATAGTATGCCAGTTGATAAGCTGACAGATTTACTTATCCCCTATTGGGAAAAAGCTGGTTATCAATTCACCGCTGGGAGAGAACGTGCTTGGTTAGAGGAGCTAGTGGGGTTAATTGCTGCTAGTTTGACTCGGTTGGTGGATGCTGTGGAGATGACCAAAGTGTTTTTTACCGATGGGGTAGAATTGACCGAAGAAGGCAGTCAACAACTACAGCAAGAAGGTGTGAAGACTGTACTGCAAGCAATTGTCACAGCTTTAGAAGCTCAGACAGAGTTATCAGCAGATACTGCCCAAAGTATTATTAAGCAAGTTGTGAAATCAGAAAATGTGAAAAAAGGCTTAGTCATGCGATCGCTCAGAGCCGCCTTAACCGGAGATGTACATGGTCCAGACCTGATCCAATCTTGGCTACTACTTAATCAGATTGGTTTAGATAAATCCCGTTTAAATCAGGCAATTATACTGCAAACGGCTTAAAACTTTACCCCTCTGGTAAACCTCTCCCCGTTCACGGGGAGAGGCTTTAAAATGAATTTTTTCGTCAGAAAAAAGTAAAGTTCCTAACCGTTTCCCCTTTGCGGTACTCAAGTCTTTTCTCTAAAGGAACTTGAGACCGTAAATTCGTGTCTTTAAGGATATTTAGGAATCTTCGATAATTGCAATGTCAAAAACAGCGTTGACGACAGGAATCATAGTGATACTCTGCGTTACAGCCGGATTTAATCAAATCGCTAATGCTCAAGAAACTCCACCAATTTTTGGCGATATCACCATCAACCCCAAATCTTCCCCAGATCCGACGATAGTTCGGGGGATGAGTGGTGGTTCAGAATCAGGAAGGTTAGTAGCAGGAAAAGACAAAACAGCTACTGGACCATGTAGCGGATTTATGGATAAAGAGCCAGATCATACTTTGGTACTCACCAGTAGAGTTGACCATCTGAAATTGGTAGTTAAAAGTCCCCAGGATACCACCTTGATCATTCAAGGACCTGGTGGAACTTGGTGTAATGATGACCTTGACGGTAAAAACCCGGGTATTGTTGGGGAATGGCTCAAAGGAACTTATCAAATTTGGGTCGGTTCTTACGAAAAAGGTAAATATTTCCCCTACATCTTAAAAATTATGGAATTTAAGTAAGCAGAGGTTTTTGACCTTTTTTAGTTCAGCTTTTTCCCTCAGCTTGTGTTGATAGGGCAAGTTTGTATTAGAATTAAGTTAAGTTTAATTAAGATTCCTGATAAAAATCGTGAATCTGCCATAGGACATCTCATTCTCAGACTCAAATTAAACAAAATCGTCTGAACTGTGATTTCTATGATTAATTGTTTTGATAGATTTATTACCCATATAAATCAAATTAATTGTAAAAATCATCGCTTAGACATTTCCTGTATAGCATATTGACATTTAGAGGTAAATTAAAGATGAAATTCTCTTGGAGAGTTGTAGCACTCTGGTCAGTTCTGGCCTTAGTAATTGGCTTTTTCTTTTGGCAAGGTGCTTTTGCTGGCGTTCCTGCGGATACAAGTAGAAATGCTGCCAATACCCGCATGACCTACGGGCGCTTTCTAGAATACTTGGACGCAAACCGCGTTACCAATGTGGATCTTTACGATGGTGGTAGAACAGCAATTATCGAAGCTAATGACCAAGACATCGAAAATCGCACTCAACGTTGGCGGGTAGATTTGCCTATAAATGCCCCGGAATTGATTCAAAAGCTTAAAGAAAAGCAAGTTAGTTTTGATGCTCACCCAATGCGGAATGATGGGGCAATCTGGGGACTTTTGGGTAATTTAATTTTCCCAGTTTTATTAATTACTGGCTTATTCTTTTTGTTCCGTCGTTCTAATAATCTTCCTGGTGGTCCTGGACAAGCGATGAATTTCGGCAAATCCCGCGCTCGTTTCCAAATGGAAGCGAAAACTGGCGTGAAATTTGATGACGTGGCCGGAATTGAAGAAGCTAAGGAAGAGTTACAGGAAGTTGTTACTTTCCTCAAACAACCTGAAAAGTTTACTGCGGTAGGTGCGCGGATTCCCAAGGGAGTATTACTAGTTGGACCTCCTGGGACTGGTAAAACTTTACTAGCAAAAGCCATTGCGGGTGAAGCTGGTGTACCTTTTTTCAGTATTTCTGGTTCAGAATTCGTGGAAATGTTTGTAGGTGTGGGTGCTTCCCGTGTCCGTGACTTGTTCAAAAAGGCTAAAGATAACGCTCCTTGTATCATCTTTATTGATGAAATTGACGCTGTGGGTCGTCAACGTGGTGCCGGTATCGGTGGTGGTAATGATGAACGGGAACAAACTCTTAACCAACTATTAACAGAAATGGATGGTTTTGAAGGTAATACTGGCATTATTATTATTGCTGCTACTAACCGTCCTGATGTCTTAGATGCTGCTTTGTTGCGTCCCGGTCGTTTTGATAGACAAGTACAGGTAGATGCACCAGACATCAAAGGACGTTTGGAAGTATTACAAGTTCATGCTAGAAATAAGAAGTTAGATCCTAGTGTATCCTTAGAAGCGATCGCTCGTCGGACTCCTGGTTTTACTGGTGCAGATTTAGCTAACCTTCTCAATGAAGCTGCTATTCTCACAGCGAGAAGACGCAAAGAAGGCATCACTTTACTAGAAATTGATGATGCTGTAGACCGCGTAGTTGCTGGAATGGAAGGTACTCCCCTGGTAGACAGCAAGAGTAAGCGGTTGATTGCTTACCATGAAATCGGTCACGCTTTGGTAGGGACTTTACTCAAAGACCATGACCCTGTACAAAAAGTGACTCTGATTCCTAGAGGACAAGCACAGGGTTTAACCTGGTTTATGCCTAACGAAGAACAAGGTTTAATTAGCCGTTCTCAGCTAAAGGCTAGAATTACTGGTGCTTTGGGTGGCCGTGCTGCTGAAGAAATAATTTTTGGCCGTGCAGAAGTCACAACTGGTGCGGGTGGAGATTTACAGCAGTTGTCAGGGATGGCACGACAAATGGTAACAAGGTTTGGGATGTCTGATTTGGGTCCTTTATCCTTGGAAAGCCAACAGGGTGAAGTGTTCCTCGGTCGTGACTGGACAACCCGTTCCGAGTATTCCGAAGCGATCGCTTGTCGCATTGATGCCCAAGTCAGAATAATTGTGGACGAATGCTATACAAACGCTAAGAAGATCATGCGTGATCATCGCAGTCTTGCCGACCGGCTGGTTGATTTGCTGATTGACAAAGAAACCATTGATGGTGAAGAATTACGGCGAATTGTCGCTGAGTACGCGGAAGTACCTGATAAATCTCAATTTGTACCAATTCTGTAGAAAACAAGATCCCCAACTTCTTGAATAAGTCGGGGATCTAATTGTATTTAAGCGAGAGTAATAGTTAAACTTCCTGGTTTAGCTAAATCACCAGTTAATACTACACCTCGATTATTAGCGTGTAAATGACGGAGAATTTTGTAAATTGCTTCAATCTCCTCAGCAACACCAGCTTTAGTAGCAATTTCAGCAATAGAAAGTGCTTTTTTCTCAGTTTGTAGAACTTCTACAACTCGTTTTTGTAAATCCAGAATCACAGCAGCGGCTTTTTTCCCAGCTTCTACACCTGGTTGGTGATAAGCATTAATATCAACTAAACTGGCATATAAACCTACAGCCCGTTCATACAATGCAATTAACGCGCCTACTGTGCGAGCATTAACTTGAGGAATGCTAACTGTAATGGAATCGCGGTTATTCTCATACAATGCTTGACGAGTTCCTAGCAGGAAACCAGAAAGATAATCACCAGCAGTTACACCAGGATCAACTTCTGTGGATTTTCCTTGACGATCTTCTAAAACTTCAATCAAGGTAGCAAAGAAATTGGGGACACCTTCCCGCAACTGTTGTACATAGGCGTGTTGGTCGGTTGAACCTTTGTTACCATAAACTGCAATCCCTTGATATACAGTCTTTCCGTCTAAATCCTTTTCTTTACCCAAGGATTCCATTACCAGTTGTTGTAAATAACGGCTAAATAGCAACAAACTATCTTTGTAAGGTAAGACAACCATATCTTTCTCACCTTTGCCATTACCAGAGAAATACCAAGCCAGGGCTAATAAAGCCGCTGGGTTCTGTTTGAGATTAGGGACGCGGGTGGCATCATCCATTTCTTTTGCACCATCTAGCATGGCACGGATATCAATGCCCTGTAATGCCGCAGGAACTAGCCCTACAGCAGACATTTCCGAAGTCCGTCCACCTACCCAGTCATACATGAAAAACCGGGCTAACCAATTTTCAGATTTTGCGACTTTATCCAAGTTGCTATCTTGTCCAGTAATTGCAACTGCATATTTAGCAAAATCTAAATTTTGGGCTGCATAAGCCTGTTTGACCTCAATCATGCCGTTACGAGGTTCGGGTGTGCCTCCAGATTTGGAAATCACCAATACCAAAGTTGTGGCTAGTTTATTGCCAATTTGGGAGAGAACTCGATCAATTCCTCTGGGGTCGGAATTGTCAATAAAGTGAATATTTAGGGGGGGGAAATCGGGGGAAAGAGCTTCAGCAACGAATTGGGGACCTAAGGCTGAACCACCAATACCGATAGAGATGATATCTGTGAAGCTGCGCTCTTTGGGGGGATGAATTGCCCCAGTGTGTACCTGGTCAGCAAAAGCTTCGATTTGTTCTAAGGTTTGAACTATTTCTTGGGTTAGTTCGGGAGTGGGGGCTAAATCTGGATTCCGTAACCAGTAATGACCTACCATGCGGTTTTCGTCGGGATTGGCGATCGCACCTTTCTCCAATTCTACCATATCCGCAAACGCTTTGTCAAATTTCGGTTGCAACGATGTCACAAACGCATCATCAAATCGCATTCGACTGATATCTAAATACAGTCCTAATCCCTCGTGTAAATATAACCAATCTTGGTATCGTTGCCAAAGTGCCTGAGCATCCATAAGAGGGAAATCTCAAATATATTAATCAAACTCCAGTTTAATGTATGGTTTTGGCGATCCCTGCTTTGTCTTATACAGTTTGTAATCATCGGACAGGAAACGGCTTGATAAAAATTTACCTGATCTCCTATTTAAACATCGGGCATCGGTACAACACGCAGAAATTTAACAATTTCTCCCCTAATTTCTATACCGACCAAATAGTTATCTAAACTAAAGCGAAAGAAAATACCATCTTCATCCAACTGTCGCAATTCTGGCAGATAATGGGGCTGTAGTTTTTCTGCTAAGGTAACAAAGACGAAATTATACACCCGCTCATAAGCAGCAGGTTCTAAACTTTTGAGGTCTATTAAAAAAGACCTAGCATAACGCACTTCCAGATTCACAAACCATTACCTAGATTTAAAGGGGTTAAGAAAATAGTCTATAAAAACATCAATTGTTTGGTAGCCTCTTCTAGTGTCAGCATATCCCATGGCTGCTGATCTTTTTTACAATCTTCTATAACTTTAAGCATATAAAAGTCATAATGCAATCCTTGAATAATATTCCAAGCAGTATATAACTCCTCCTCTGCCAGTTGTTCAATCAGGTAGTGCATTCTAATGCGTAGTAAATTCATATCCTTGATTACCCATTTAACTTTTTATAGAGGAATCCGGTTTGATTATTGAAAATATACGTAGGGTGTGTTAGCGACAGCGTAACGCACCAAACCCTTGATAACGGTGCGTTAGGATGAAATCCATAACGCACCCTACAATACCTAATCCTGTTCAAAAATCAAATAGTAATCCTATATTAAAACAGTAATCCTCAAGTTAAACTACAATTTATTGCACAAACAACCAGCAAAGCAAATAAAAAAATACTGACAACTAACAACTGACCACTGACAAACTTATGATTGAATATCTGATTTTTCTGGCTATTTCTACGGCAACCTTCTCCCTGTTTGGGTTAGGACTTAATTTACAATGGGGTTTTACGGGTTTAATTAACTTTGGTCATATTGCTTTTATGACTTTGGGTGCGTATACAACGGTTCTGTTAAGTTTAAAGGGCTTACCTTTGCTGCTATCAGCCGGAATTGGAGCGATTGTGGCTGCTTTGCTGGGTTTAGTCATTGGTTTTGCAACTCTGCGTTTACGCGAAGATTATCTTTCGATTGTCACTATTGGTACTGGTGAACTGATTCGATTGATAGTGAATAACCAGGATTTACCCGTGGGTAATGCTTGGGTATCTGGGTCTTTTGGGGTACAAAGTTATGTTGTCCCTTTATCAACAACTCCGAATTTATTTTTGCGGTTGATTATGATTGTTATCCTGACTCTGTTAACAGGAATAACATTATTTTCTCTATGGCTTTGGGTGCGGACTGCTCAAATTTCTGCAAGTAATAATATAGTCAGAAATGATAGTCTTAAACAAGAATTTATTTCTCGGTTGATAGTAGGATTTTTGTTAGGATTATTGAGTGTGGCAATTTATATTTCTGGTGTGATCGGACTATATAATTATAATCCCAAAGCGGGTTTAATGTTATTGGTATTGTTGATTTTGGCTTTTGTTTTCTGGCGGTTAGAAATTTTATTGCGATCGCCTTGGGGAAGAGTGCTAAAATCTATCCGGGAAGATGAAGAGGTTCCCAAAGCATTAGGCAAAAATGTCTTTGCCTACAAACTACAATCATTAATGTTAGGCGGTAGTATTGCCGGGATTGCGGGGGCGTTCTTTGCTTGGCAACTAGCAGCAATTTACCCCGATAATTTTCAACCTCAACTCACATTTGATGCTTGGATTATGGTAATTCTGGGCGGTTCTGGTAATAATTTGGGGACTATTTTAGGTGCAGTTATTTACTTTGCTTATGATGCCCTAACACGGGAATTTTTACCCAAAATTGTTCCCCTGGATGTAGAACGTATCGGTGCTTTTCGGATTATGTTTATCGGCTTAATTTTGATGGTGTTGATGATTTGGCGGCCTCAAGGTATTTTAGGGAAAAAGGAGGAACTGACTCTTGGTAAATAGTTGGTATGACTTCAGTGAATATTATATTAAAGAGGCTCTACCGGACTTAGTATGCTAAACTGGAGGGAACAGGGAACAGGAAGAATGTCAGATATTAATGACTTTAAAGACTTAATCATTTGGCAAAAAGGAATGGATATTGCTCAAAGATGCTATTTCCTCACTAAACTTTTTCCCAAAGATGAGTTATATGGTATGGTTCAACAAATTAGAAGAAGTGCTGTATCTATTCGGTGCTAATATATCCTAAGGATATGGACGAAGATATAGAGGAGAATATATAAGATTTTTAAACATAGCTCAAGGGTCAGTTAATGAATTAGAAACTCATCTAATTTTATCTCACCGAGTAGGATTATGTTCAGAAAAAGATGTAGAAATGATTCTTAATTTATTAAAAGAAGAAAGCAGAATGATTATTAGTCTTATTAAAAAACTAGAAAATTAAAATTTTTTCCCTGTTCCCTGTTCCCTGTTCTCTTCTCTCAATTTATCGGTTTAGCATAACAAGTACCGAAGAGCCATTAAAGATATCAAAAAATATTGGGTATCTTATCAAAATCAATTCATTAAAAATAAGTTGAGAATAAAATCATTATGGTCAATAATATTGAATCACCTCAATTACCCCTATTAGCTGCTACGGGACTTTGTAAAAGTTTTGGTGGGATTAAGGCAGTTCAAGAAGCTAATATTGAAGTTGTTAAAGGTAGTATTACTGGCTTAATTGGTCCTAATGGTGCTGGTAAAACCACTTTATTTAATTTACTCTCCAATTTTATCCATCCAGATAAAGGTAGAGTCATTTTTGATGGTGAACCTATTCATCAGTTACAACCATACCAAATTGCCCAACAAGGATTAGTGAGAACATTTCAAGTTGCACGGGCTTTATCAAAGTTATCGGTATTAGAAAATATGCTGCTAGGGGCGCAAAAACAAACCGGTGAGAACTTTTGGCAAGTGCAATTTCAACCCCATATTGTAGCTAAAGAAGAAAAGCAATTAAAAGAACGGGCAATGTTTTTGTTAGAGTCTGTGGGCTTAGAAAAAAAAGCTGCTGATTATGCTGGAGGTTTATCTGGGGGACAACGAAAACTTTTAGAAATCGGTAGGGCGTTGATGACTAATCCTAAGTTAATATTACTAGATGAACCTGCCGCTGGTGTTAATCCTAAGTTAATTGATGATATTAGCGATCGCATTCTATCCTGGAATCGTAACGACGGCATGACATTTTTGATTATTGAACACAACATGGATGTAATTATGTCCTTATGTGATAGAGTTTGGGTATTAGCCGAAGGACAAAATTTAGCTGTTGGTAGTCCTACAGAAATTCAAAATAATACCAAAGTTTTAGAAGCATATTTGGGAAGTTAGGAGTCACCGAGTCAGGAGTTCAGAATGAAGAATATATTATAAAGAAAAAAGAAAATTTTTCTCTTCTCCTCCCTGTTCTCTGTTGCCTGTTTCCCATCATCTGCTATAGTCGCTACAAAAACTAAAACCTGTGAGTAATCGTAACCTGCAAGAAACACATTTAAACCGCGCCCGTGCTAGTCTGCGACAAGTATTATCTTGGTATGGATATCTCCATAAATCGAGACAACTAGCCGCAAATCCAGAATTAGCAAGTTTGCTAAAATCGGAAATAGAAGCAATAAACGCCACACTCAGTAAATTAGATGCAAATGTCATTAGAATTGCGGCTTTTGGTTTAGTAAGTCGGGGAAAATCAGCGGTATTAAACTCGTTATTAGGGGAAAAAATTCTGCAAACAGGACCGCTGAATGGTGTCACTCAATGGCCTCGTTCTGTTGCTTGGAAACCAGGAGATAAGGTATTAGTTGAATTAATTGATACTCCTGGGTTAGATGAAATTGCTGGAGAATCACGGGCGCAAATGGCGCGAGACTTGGCGCGTCAAGCTGATTTAATTTTGTTTGTTGTTTCTGGAGATATTACTAGAACTGAATATCAAGGATTGTTGGAATTACGTCAAGCACAAAAACCTTTAATTTTAGTATTTAACAAAATTGATTTATACCCAGATATAGATAGAAATGCAATTTATAAAAATCTCCAACAATTAGGGGCGGGAAATTTACAAAACAAGCCATTATTACCTGATGAAATTGTCATGATATCGGCTGAACCTGCACCAATGGAAGTTAGGGTAGAATACCCAGACGGAAGCATTACTTCTGAATGGGAAACACCACCACCTCAAGTAGACGAATTAAAACAAACAATATTAAATATATTAAATAGAGAAGGACGATCTCTTTTAGCTTTAAATGCACTAATTCAAGCTAGAGAATCTGAGGAAAAAATAGCTAAAGAAACCGTTAAAATCCGCGAAAAAGAAGCAGAAGATATAATTTGGCGATTCAGCCAATATAAAGCCCTAGCTGTGGGTTTAAATCCTATTGTTTTTTTAGATATGATTGGTGGTTTAATTACCGATTTAGCCTTAATTCGGGCTTTAGCTAAATTGTATGGTTTACCCATGACTAGTTATGAAGCCAGTAAATTATTAAAAACAATTTTATTTAGTTCTGGTGGTTTATTATTAAGCGAAATCGGGAGTAGTTTTATCTTAGGTATAGGTGATAATCCATTTAATATTACTACTTTTGCCGGGAGTGCGATTGCCCAAAGTGGAATTGCTGGTTATGGCTCTTATACAGTCGGTAAAGCTGCACAGTTGTATCTAGAAAAAGGCTGTACCTGGGGTCAATTAGGCGCTAATACCGTCATTCAGGAAATTCTCTCACAAGTTGATAAAAATATGATTTTGTATCGCTTACAGCAAGAATTAGGCGATAATTTTGGTGAATTTGGAAATATAGTTTGATCACCTAAAATTAACTTTATTTCATAACTTTGGTTTTTTGCCTCTTTCCCATGCTTTTATTGCTGAAGGTTTATGCGAAGGTTCAGATGGCTTTTGCAGAATTTCAATAATTGTAGAAACAACTTGATTGATTTTTCATCCTTCAATTTTTCGATATTCCTAATAACATTACTTTTGTCAACTGTTGCAATGATGTTAGGACGAATATAACAGGGACTTAAATTAAGATAACGTCACCTTTAGCAAATTTTTCCATAAGCATAAATTCTATAAATCCTTCCAAGCTTCGTCTTCTTCTGGTTCAAGCCAAACTTTATTGAGTGATGATTCACTTAACTCAAGAAAATCTTTTACTAAAATTTCCAAATCATCTAAGTAGGTGAGCATTAAAAACTGTCGTTATGAAAAGGCAAAAGGCAAGAGGCAAAAGGCAATAGGGAAGAGGTTTTAGGTAATTTTACTTTTCTTTACACAGATTGGTTTTATTGTGTTCATCTACTTATATTACTAACTTGCAAATTTTGAATCTTTTCAAGTGGTAGATTAGTTAGTTTAGCTACTAGAGATAAATCAATACCTTCTTGTAGCATATTGAGTGCAACTTGAGTTAAACCTGCTTGTAACCCTCGTTCCCAGGCTTCACGTAAAGATTGAGATTGAAGTGCTAATTCACGCATAATTATAAGTTACAGATCCTCTGTTTAAATTATAACTAAAATATTTAGATTATCTACTACTTTAGCATTAATAAATCCCTATTACTGAATGTTTAAGTCATGACTATATCATCATAGAATCAAAAAGTATATAAATTAACTAAAAATAATTATTTGAATTGTTACTCTAAAAAAGAGTTTACTAACTATGAGTAATTCTCTTCATTAGCAATCATTAAAGTTTCTAATTAACCTTTATTTCCTTCAACAAAGGTAATATTATCATGACATCTCTTAACGAAGTTATAAATGGGAAAAAACCCATTGAAGAAGCAATTCTTGAAGCTATTACAGAAGCCAGAACAACCTGTGAAGAAAATGGTAATAATTCCTCTAATTGTGCAGTAGCTTGGGATATTGTTGAAGAACTACAAACAGAAAAAGCCCATCAAAAACAAGCAAAACACCGCAAAACAGCATTAGAAACTTACTGTGAAATGTATCCAGATGCTTTGGAGTGTTTGATTTACGATCTTTAATTTATCTTAGGGTTTAGCAATGCTAAACCCCTACAGAATTGATAATAGTTTAATAGTTATAGGATTCTAAATTATACTGCAAACGGTTCATAGTTTAACCAAATATGAAACCCCTCTTGTAAACCTCTCCCCGCACCCCTCCCTGACCCTCCCCTACAAGGGAGGAAAAAGGAGCAGCTTTTATGATTGGAGAGGC
Organism: Nostocales cyanobacterium ELA583; assembly: GCA_037131225.1. GTDB lineage: Bacteria > Cyanobacteriota > Cyanobacteriia > Cyanobacteriales > Nostocaceae > Dolichospermum. The sequence continues at coordinate 45,440 of JBAXRM010000017.1, forward strand.
TTTGAACTTAGTTCTTTGTATGATAAAAAAGTCCAGCTTCTAGCCGTTTTGAGTATATGTATTCTTTCCCACAGTTATCAAAATCACCTTGTTTTAATTGATTGATTGTTGAATCTAACCATAATTGATAATCTTGCTCATAGAGAGACTTGAAAGTATTATCCATCATTTTTTCATAAACTCCTGAATTACTCGTTTAGTAATTTCTTGAATTGCTGCTAAAGTAGGTGGTATTATTTCACTTTCCATTCCCAACCACAAAAGATATTCAATATTTCCCGCAGGTCCAGTTATTGGTGACCAAGTTAAACCTTGATATTTCCATCCTAACTCTAACGCCCCTTGCATGACCTGAAAAATTGCATCAGCTTGGTCATGAGGATCGCGGACAACACCTTTTTTACCTATGCGAGATCTGCCAACCTCAAATTGTGGTTTTACTAGCAATATAGCTTCTCTAGGAGCTTGTGTTAATTGCCATACCGCCGGCAATATTTTAGTTAGGGAAATAAACGAAACATCCACAACTATCAAATCAGGAAATATGGCATTTTCAGCATATAATTCTTCTGGTTGTAATTGACGTAAATTCGTGCGTTCTTTTAAAATCACCCGTTTATCAGTTCTAATTTTCCAGTCAACTTGTCCATAACCAACATCTACACCATAAACTTGTTTTGCACCAGCTTGTAATAAACAATCAGTAAAGCCACCTGTGGAAATTCCTCCGTCCAAACAAATCCTTTCGTCCACAGAAATTGCAAAAAAATCTAAAGCTTTTGCTAGTTTTTCACCACCACGAGAAACAAAGGGAGGACGTTCTTTAACTTGGATTTTGGCGGTAATATCAACTTCAGTTCCGGCTTTATCAACCATTTGTTGATTTACAGTTACTTCTCCAGCTTGAATTAGCCGTTGTGCTTGCTGACGGGAAGGAGATAAACCTAAATCTACTAATAATGTGTCTAATCGTTGTTTAACTAATTTCACTTTTTATAGTTGTTTATTTGTACTTTACAAGATTACCCGGTAAGCGTAAAGCTCAGTGTCTTTAGACCTCAGATATAAGCGACACGGGCGAATTTATTCGCCTGATTCATTGACTTGTAACAGCA
>JBAXRM010000018.1:0-46523 GCA_037131225.1 Nostocales cyanobacterium ELA583
TTATATCTCAGGTCTAAAGACACTGAGCTTTACGCTTACCGGATATTGCTGTAAAATTAACCCTTATTACAATTAATACTCAAAACGTCATACTTCAAAGTAAAATCCTGTAAATCCTTAAATCCTGTAAATCCTGATTCAGACAAAAGAATAAATCAACAATCTCCATTAATTATGTTTAAATATCAGTGACAGGTTATTTGCTGGCATAGCGTGAGTTTCTTGCAAAGTCAAGTTTTCCACTGCTGCGGCTTTAATAACATCTTCCAAATTACGCACTCCCCAATCTGGATTTTGTGCTTGTAAAGACTCATCAAAAGCAGCGTTACTGGGTGCAGTATGTTCTCCATTTTGCTTGTAGGGACCATACAAATAGAGTATACCACCAGGTTGCAGAATCCGCCCAGCCCCTGCCATTAGTCCTAAACAGGCTGACCAAGGGGAAATATGAATCATGTTAATATTCACCATAGCAGAAATAGGTGGTTCTGGTAATGGCTCTGTTTCTACAGTCCATATTGCTGCACTAGCATCTAAATCTAAGGGTGGTTGAAGAACATCACAGGGGAAAAACTCAGCCCACGCGCTAATACTAGCACGCAGTTCTGGATTAGGGTCAGAAGGTAGCCATAGCCGAGGTGCGAGGTGATAGGAAAAAAATGTAGCGTGTTCACCTGTACCGCTGGCTATTTCTAAAACAGTCCCATGTTGAGGCAATATTTGTAATAGTACCTCTAAAATAGGTTCACGGTTGCGCTGGGTTGCGGGGGCAAATTTTCGCTGGTCTGGTGCTGTGTTCATATCTGGCTATCATTCACTATCATAATTAAATTAGCAGCGATTTCCTCTTTGCGCCTCTGTGCCTCTGCGTGAGACAAAAATTATCCCTCTCAATTTTAGCCTTTTTCGCCATACCACAGGAGAACAACTTGCCTAAATCTATTCATTCCACCCAACCAGCGCTGAAATTTATTCCTCAACGTCATAATCCCTTTATTGTTAAAATAATATCTTGGTTTTTGCCTTTTATTTTGCGCGTGAGAACTAGACCTTGGCTACCTGCGGGTATTGTCAATCTTGAAGCTAAAAACGCAGAAGTCTTAGCTAAATTATACCACGAATTTCAAGCAGGTAAAGTCCGATTTTTAATCGCTTTCCGTCACCCAGAGGTAGAAGATCCTCTGTCTATGTTATATCTGCTATCACGGATTGTCCCGAAAGTGGCATTGGAAAAAGGTATTAATCTCAAATATCCAGTTCACAGTCATTTTATGTATGAACGGGGGATGACGCTATGGGCAGGAAATTGGTTAGGATGGTTATTTTCTCGACTTGGTGGTGTACCTGTGCGTAGGGGAAAACGCATAGATAAGAACGCCATTCAAATGGCCAGAGAATTATTTGCCAATGCTGAAATGCCGATCGCGATCGCTCCTGAAGGTGGTACAAATGGACACAGTAGTATAGTCAGTCCCTTAGAACCAGGTGTAGCACAATTGGGTTTTTGGTGTGTGGAAGATTTAAAAAAGGCTAACCGCGAAGAACAGGTTTTTATTATTCCTATTGGTATTAAATATAGTTACGTTAACCCCCCTTGGCAAAAAATAGATTGGCTATTATCTAAATTAGAAGCTGATAGCGGTTTACCTGTGACAGAAATTAGTAAAAATGATAAGGATTTAGAAGGGATTTTATATCAGCGCGTATTGCGTTTAGCTGAATATCTAATTTCAGAAATGGAGGAATTTTATCGGCGTTTCTATCATCAAGAATTACCAGAAATTATCACTTCAGAAATCCCGATAAATGAGGTATTAATCACTAGATTACATCGGTTAATGGATACGGCTTTAAAAATAGCAGAAAAGTATTTTAATGTGCAGTCACAAGGTAATTTTATTGATAGATGTCGGCGTTTAGAAGATGCAGGTTGGAATTATATTTATCGAGATGATATTGCCAATATTCAAAGTTTACCACCCTTCAAACGTGGTTTAGCTGATTGGGTAGCAGAGGAAGCAGATTTAAAAATGCAGCACATGAGAATTGCGGAAAGTTTCGTAGCAGTTACTGCTAATTATATTCTCGAAAAACCCACACCAGAAAGATTTGCCGAAACCATATTATTAATGTTTGATATGTTATCTCGCATTAAAGATTCTACTTTACCAGGAAGGCCGCGTTTAGGTTTAAAACAAGCAATGATTTTTGTCGGTGAACCAATTAACGTTAATGAAAGATGGGAAAATTGCCAGGGAAATAAACAAGCTTTGCGAAAGGGTGTTAGTGCGTTGACGCAGGATTTACAGGTGATGTTGGAGGGGTTGATTAAAGATTAAGTTCACGCAGAGGCGCAGAGGCGAGGAGCGGGTTTTGTAATAGTTTCATTTACCATCGAAACTATTACACATCTGTAATCTTTGCTATTTATCCTCCAGTTTGTTCACGACCATTTCTGTCACGTTTGAGACTTTCTTCTAAAGCCTCTATTTGTTCCCGACGAGCTTCTAATTCCAAACTCCGACGGGCTAAATCTTGATTTTGCAAAGTTAAATTTTGCTGCCAATTCTCAATTTTTTCTGCCTCTTGCTTGAGAAATTCAGGAGTAACTCCTGTAGAAAGATAGGCTTGAATTAGATTAAGTACCCAGTTAGTAGCATCTTCAATTGTTTCAATTTTATTTGTAGTAGATAGTTTAACTAACACCAATAAGTTATGACTTATAGTGTTTTCATTTCCTAAGAAAATTAAAGTTTCTATGGTTAATACCACGCTATCGCTATCCGCAATTGTTAACCAAAAGTTCTGTGATTCTTGTCGTGCTAATAAACGTAACTCATACTGATCTAAAAAATCATTTTTATTTACTTTGGCAAGATATAACATATTTTAAGTCGGTACTAATTTAATATTTAAGTATTAGAGTTAGGTAATTGGTAAGTATTAAACCAATCACCACTTACCAACTCCCCCATTATACTTATACTAAACTCTGTAAACGCTCGCGCAAAATTTCAGCTTGTTTTTCAGCTTCTAATAAAGTAGCCCTAGCACTCTCAACTACATCTACAGGGGCTTTATCTACAAACTTAGAATTACTTAATCTCGCACTCAAAGATTGGGCTTCCGCTTCCGCTTTTTGCAAACTTTTCTCTAATTTTGCCCGCACAACTTCAATATCCACAACTCCTTTTAAGGGAATTACTACCTGTACAGTTCCCACAACACCCGCAATGGAATTTTCTTTTTCCTGGGATGCAGTTATTGGTAATTCTGGTTCAGTTGGTGTTTCACTGGGTGGGAAATATTTGATTAATAACTCTTTTCTAGCTTCACCATTGAGTATATAGCGGAAAATAAACCAACTTGCATAACCCAAACCAATGATTTCAAAGCTAGTTCCAAAGACGGGAATATCTAAAGCAGTGTTACCCACAAATACAGCTACCTTCAAGCTGATAAGCGCGACAACAGTTATACCAATTATCTTCAACCCACCCCAATATTTATTATCTGCAACTGTGGCAATTTCTTCGGGAATCACAACATCATTAGGATTAGTAATTGTTAAAGTTTCCACTTTTGCTGAATCTTGAATATAAGCCTGTCCAGCAGTGAGAATAAATCTTTCACTTTCGCTTTCAGTTTGTAAATTTGCAGTAATTTTTACCCCTGGTTTAATATCTGCTTCTGCTCGTAAATTGCGAATTGTGCGAATTGTGTTAATTAACAAATCAAACTGAGTTTCCAAAGCTGAATCAATGAGATTTTCATCTACTTCAGGATATAATTGTAAAGGTAAAAGTTGGGGATTTTCTGCCGGTTGTTGGGTGAGAGTTTGCCAAATTTCCTCAGTAATATGAGGCATAAAGGGATGAAGTAATTTTAAAATCCCTTCTAAAATGTAGGCAATGATTTGTTGGGCAACTTTGCGAGATGTGGGTTCTGCATCTTGCTGTAATCTGGATTTGACTAATTCAATATACCAATCACAGAAATCACCTCGAATAAACTCATAAAGTCCTTTAGCTGCTTCTCCTAAACCATAATTTTCAATGTCGTGATTTGTTTGTTTGACAACTTGATTAAAACGAGAAAGAATCCATCTATCACTTAATTCTGTGGGGACTGGTTGACCTAATTGGGCTGGAGTTTGTCCATCCAAATTCATTATCACAAATCGGGCAGCATTCCACAACTTATTGGCAAAATTACGAGAAGCTTCTACCGAGATAGATTCATCTTTTTTGCGGTCATATTCTAAACGAATATCTTGACCAGCCCCAGCTACTTCCTTAATTAAGGTATAGCGTAAAGCATCTGTTCCATATTTGGCAATCAACAATAAAGGGTCAATCCCATTATTTGCTGATTTGGACATTTTCTTGTTATTTTCATCCCGTACTAAACCATGAATGTACACAGTTTTAAACGGCATTTTTCCGGTAAAATGTGTTCCCATCATCGTCATTCTGGCTACCCAGAAAAAGATAATATCAAAGCCTGTAACTAGGGTAGCTGTAGGATAATATGTCGCTAAATCTTCAGTTTCTTCCGGCCAACCTAAAGTAGAAAATGGCCACAGTCCCGAAGAAAACCAAGTATCTAAAACATCGGGGTCTTGAACTAATTTGACATCTTCCCCAAATTGAGATTTAGCTTTTTCTAATGCTTCCTCTTCATTACTAGCAACAAAATAAGGGGTAGAGTCGGTAATTTCTCCTTCAGTTTCGCTGACAGCATACCAAGCGGGGATTTGATGACCCCACCATAACTGCCGAGAAATACACCAATCACGCAGATTTACTAACCAATCTCGATAAACTTTAGACCAACGTTGGGGAACAATTGCAGGAGAATTTTGGTTGTCGAGGAAATCTAAGGTTTCATCAGCCAGAGGGCGGATTTTTACAAACCACTGAGTAGAAAGTAGGGGTTCTACAGGGACTTTTCCGCGATCGCTATAAGGTACTGTATGTTTATATTCCTCAACTTTGACTAAAACGCCTTCAGCATCTAAACGAGCTACAATATTTTTCCGCGCCACAAAGCGGTCTTGTCCTTGAAAATCACCCGCATTTTCATTTAATGTCCCGTCCTTATTCATAATATTAATGAACGGCAAATCATGACGTTTCCCCATTTCAAAATCATTGGGGTCATGGGCTGGTGTCACCTTAACGCAACCCGTCCCGAAAGCCGGGTCAACCAATTCATCACCAATAATGGGGATTTCCCGGTTCATAATTGGTAAAGTCAGAGTTTTGCCAATTAGATGTTTATATCTATCGTCAGTGGGATTAACTGCCACACCTGTATCACCTAACATTGTTTCGGGGCGGGTTGTGGCCACTTCCAGAAAGCCAGAACCGTCGCTGAGGGGATAACGGAAGTACCACAGATTCCCATTCACTTCCTTGGGTTCAACTTCCAAATCAGACACAGCCGAACCAGAAGCAGGACACCAATTGACTAAATAGTTACTCCGATGAATTAATCCTTCTTCATGAAGGCGAATAAATGCTTCTAAAACTGCTTTTGATAAACCTTCATCTAAGGTAAAGCGTTCCCGTGACCAATCCACAGACACACCTAACCGTTTTAACTGATTAATAATTGTGCCACCAGATTCTGCTTTCCATTGCCAAGCCCGTTCTAGGAACTTTTCACGCCCTAAATCATCACGGGTTTTCCCTTCGGCTTTGAGTTGTTTTTCTAAAATTGTTTGCACTGCAATGCTGGCGTGGTCAGTTCCCGGTAGCCACAGGGTATTCCGTCCTTTCATGCGGTGGTAGCGGACAAGGGTGTCAATGATAGCCCCTTCAAAGGCGTGACCCATGTGCAAACTACCTGTCACGTTAGGTGGAGGGATAACGACGCAGTAAGGTTCGCCTTTGTGGTTGGGGTCAGCTTTATAAACTTGATTGTCTTCCCAGAATTTTTGCCATTTGGCTTCTGTGGAGAAGGCTTCGTAAAGACTGGGGAGATTAGGAATAGTTGCGGTCATGCTGGGAATGGTAATTATATGACAAGTTTAATAAATTTTGCCACAGTTAATAAACTCTGGCGATTAGAAATCACGGCGCTAGTGCTGATAAAGCTTTGTATGCTGCTAAGGAACAAGGGCGCGATCGCTATTGTATAGCAGATTATTAATTAGGGAATAGGCAAATTATTTGCTAACATTTTCTCTGAAGATAATATTGAAATTAAGGTAATTAGGTGAGTGTTGAAAATTGTCGTTATGGCAAGGCAAAAGGCAAAAGGCAAGAGGCAAGAGTGAAGAGGGTTTGGGCGATTTTACATTTCTTTACACAGTTTAGTTTTATTGTGTTCACCTACTTAATTCTGTACCATTATGTTAATATCTGCAATTGATGATCAGGATACAAATGCTATTGAAGCGGTACGGGAAGGGGTAGTTGTCAGCGATCGCTCACATTGGGGACTCATCCGTATTTCTGATAATGACCGTCTTCGCTTCTTACACAATCAAAGCACCAATGATTTTGAATCCCTGAAACCAGGTCAGGGTTGTGATACTGTCGTGGTGACATCTACAGCCCGCATCATAGATTTAGTAACTGGGTATATATTAGATGATGCTGTTTTATTGTTAGTTTCTCCTAACCGTCGTGAATTTCTCATGCAATGGTTAGATCGTTATATCTTCTTTGCCGACAAAGTTAAATTAACTGATGTCACCGAGGAAACGGCAACCTTGAGCCTGATTGGACCCCAAAGTCATGCTATTGTTGAGAAATTGGGGGCTGGTGATTTAATTGGTCAACCTTACGGTAATCACGTTTTAGTTGATGGGGTGATAGTTGCAGTGGGTAGCGGTGTGGCTGCACCCGGATATACCCTGATTTTACCAATTGCAGCCAAACAACAATTGTGGGAGAAAATACTAGGATTTGGGGCTGTGGAATTGAGCGATCGCGCCTGGGAAATGTTACGAATATTACAAGGTCGCCCCGCCCCAGATTTAGAACTTACAGATGATTACAATCCCTTAGAAGTGGGTTTATGGCAAACAGTTTCCTTTAACAAAGGTTGTTATATCGGACAAGAAACCATTGCCAGACTCAATACATATAAAGGTGTAAAACAATACCTTTGGGGAATTCGTCTCAGTGCTGCTGCTGAACCGGAAACAGTAATTACGATTGGGGAAGAAAAAGTAGGTAAACTCACCAGCTATACAGAAACACCTGATGGTCATTTTGGACTAGGTTACATTAAGAGTAAAGCTGGTGGAGTTGGTTTAAAAGTGCAAGTTGGGGAAACAGAAGGAGAAATAATTGCTATTCCCTTTGTCACTCACGAATACCCACTTTAACAATTCAAAATTAAAGACATGAGGATAACTGCTGAGGAATTGTTGCCAAGATATGCTGCTGGGGAGAGAGATTTTTCTGGAGTCTGTCAGAGGAAAATTATTTTGATCAATGCTAATTTGAAAGAAATCAATCTGTCCAATGCTGACCTGAGTTTTACTAATTTGATTGCTGTCAAGTTGACTGATGCTAATCTAATCTAAGCAAAGTCAATTTCACCGGGACTGACCTTACTGGAGCCAGATTGGACAGAAATAATTTGCAAGGGGTTTCTTTTGAATGTGATGCTGTAGAGGATATTTTCGACCAATCCGATTTGCAAGGAGCTAGGATGTATATATCTCGTTTAAATGGGGCTAGTAGTCCTAGTAGTCTGTCAAGAACTAATTGACGGTTTCATTCATAGCCATTTTGATTTCTTCCTTCTTCCTTCGTGTCCTTCGTTCCTATATCCCTCCGGGACGCTCCGCGAACGTGGTTCGTTTCTTATCCGTCAAAATTTATTTAACAGACCACTAGATTCGATAAAGCAAATCTTGAAGGAGCTATTTTGGGGTGTACTGACTTGCTCGGTACTAGCTTCCGAAATGCTAATTTGCGCTCTGTTGACTTGGAAGAAACTGTTGGTGCTGCTGATTTTACCAATGCCAATCTTTTGGAGGCTAGTACTTATGATTTTGAGTTCAGATTGGGACGTTCTATCTTCTGTAGAACAGTCATGCAAGATGGTAGCATTCGTAATGATGGATGTTTGGGAATTGCTAACACTTAATTCCTCTAAGATATAAGGTTGGGTTGAGGTACGTATCTCTACGAGACGCTCCGTGGTGAAGCTATAACCCAACAAATACGTTAGGTTTCCCTTCACTTATACTCAAAACGGCTAAGACATGGACTTTTGTAAAATTACGAAAAACCTAGATTTGTAGGGTTTTAGCACTGCTAAACCCCTACCCGCTTAAATCAAATAACTAAGCCGTTGTGAGTATAAACCCACCTACAAAAAAAATGGCGAAAGTATTGACTCAAGTAATAGCATTCAGTTAAAGAAAAGTAAAATGGGATTCTTCGACTCGGAAATAGTGCAGCAAGAAGCCAAGCAATTGTTTGAAGACTATCAAGCACTGATTCAACTTGGCAATAGCTACGGCAAATTTGACCGCGAGGGCAAAAAGCTCTTTATTGAGCAAATGGAATCCATGATGGATAGATATCGCGTCTTTATGAAGCGTTTTGAGCTATCAGAGGATTTCATGGCACAAATGACCATACAGCAACTAAAAACTCAACTAGGTCAGTTTGGCGTAACTCCACAACAGATGTTTGAACAAATGAACGTAACACTAGAAAGGATGAAAGCAGAATTGGAAAAAACCAAATAACTGGGAATTTGGGAAATGGGGAAGATAAGAAAGACCAATCACCCATTACCCACTACCAATCACTCATTAATTTGATTTCGGACGTGAAAATTGAGAAGGAGACTTAAATTTTTCTACAGGTACATCCTTGAGTGCTTTCATCATAAAATCCCGCCATACAGGGGCTACCATGACACCACCAGTTGCCCCACTAGCTAGTTGTTTGCTATCGTCCCTACCTACCCAAACAGCAGTAGTTAACTGTGGCACAGTACCAACAAACCAAATATCTTTTTCTGAGGATGTAGTTCCTGTCTTACCAGCCGCAGGACGGCCTATGGCAGCATTTTTGCCCGTACCTTCGGTAATTACTGAAGTCATGATATCAATAGTTGCTGCTGATGCCCAAGAATCAAGAACTTGTTTAGGTTTGGGTGTATTATCGAGCATCACATTCCCCGCACTATCGGTAATGCGGACAATGACTGTAGGTGATGATTGCCAACCATAATTAGCAAAGGTAGCATAGGCACTAGCCATTTCCATGGGAGTGACACCAATAGCACCCAAAGGCAAAGAGGTAACGGGTTCCATTGGACTCATAATCCCCAAAGTTCTGCAGGTTTCAATGACCTTATTCATCCCCACTGCCTTACCAAGTTTAATCACTGGGATGTTGCGAGAATGGGCAAGGGCTGTACGAATTGACATAGATCCAGCAAACTTACCATCGTAGTTCTTTGGATAGTACCAACCATTACCATCTTGGTAGCTAACTGGCGCATCTAAGATACTAGTATCTGGCGTATATTTGCCAGTAGCAAAGGCGGTATAATAAACAAAGGGCTTGAATGAAGAACCTGGTTGGCGTTGGGCTTGGGTAGCTCGGTTAAATTCACTAACTTTATAATCTACACCACCAACAAGAGCTTTTACGAAATGAGTCCGAGGATCAATTGCTACTAAAGCCATCTGATTCTTACTTAAACCCTGGGACTGAAGCTTTTCATGCCATTCTTTAATGGTTTCTTCAGCCATGGTTTGGAATTTAGCATCAACGGTAGTTTGTACGCGCATTCCGCCTTTGAGTAGGGCATCACGGCCAAATTTTTTCGCCAACTCCTGAGCTACAGTATTAGTGACATAAGGTGAGGCGCTACCTTGAAAAGACCTAATTTTGCCCAGTTTAATTGGTTGTTTGAGGGCATCATCATATTCTTTTTGGGTAATCCAATTCAACTCAATCATCCGCCCCAGAACTTCTTTTTGTTTTTGTTTGGCCATTTTCATACTAACAAACGGGCTAAACTCTTCTGGTGCTTGGATTAAACCCGCCATCATTGCTGATTCACCCAAAGTTAAATATTCTGCTGATTTATTAAAATAACTGCGTGCTGCTGTTTGTACACCGTAATTGTTATGACCCCAATAAACTTGATTGAGGTACATTTCTAAAATTTCGTCTTTACTAAGAATTTGTTCTAAACGAATTGCTAGGACACCCTCTGCTAATTTCCGGGTAAACGCCCGTTTCTGAGACAAGAACAGGTTTTTTACCAACTGCATGGTGATGGTAGAACCACCTTCTTTCACACCACCTGCTACCATGTTGACGACGATAGCACGGCCAACACCAGTGGGGTTAATTCCATGATGTCCGTAAAAGTGACCATCTTCACTGGCTAAAACTGCCCGCTTCAGGTTAGAGGAAACTTTATTTAGAGGTACTACTTCTCGGTTAGCTTCTCCGTGTATACCCGTTAAAAGTTTTCCCTTTATATCATAAATGTAAGTTGTTTCCGAGGGAAAAAAGTTTTTAATTTGTCTAACATCTGGTAGATTACGGAAACTAATGGCTAAACCAACCAGTGTTCCCGCGACAATAGAGCTTGTTAGGAGCGTCATGGATAGGAGAGTACCGCCAGTTATCTGACCTACTCCTTTAAAAAACTCAAATCCAGATGAATCCTGCTCTTGTGGTTGTTTGTTTGCAAAAGTCCTAGACGACACGGCGATCTCACTTCCTCACTTGTAAATTTAAATGTAATTCATTAAATGGAAAAAGACAGTTAATTTTTAGCAATTATAGTCATCAAAGCCGAGTAAAGAACGGATAATTGGTTGGTCAACATAAAAAACTTATCTTTTAGAGTGGAAACTATAGTTAGTAATGAATTCCTTAGTATGACGCAAAATTTCTCTTGGTTACATCGTGGTGTGGCAGAAATTTTTCCTCAACCCCATGATGGTGATAATGACGCGGAAAGTCTGGAAAAGCGGTTACTCAATTCTGACCGTCCGTTACGGATTAAGCTTGGTATTGACCCAACTGGAGCAGATATTCATCTCGGTCATAGCATACCTGTGCGAAAATTGCGAGCTTTTCAAGATGCTGGTCATACAGCGGTTCTCATTATTGGTGATTTTACAGCGCGGATTGGTGATCCTACTGGTAAATCGGAGGTGCGTCGTCAGTTGACAGAGGCACAGGTAGCACAAAATGCTCAAACTTATCTTGACCAAGTGCGCCCGATTTTAGATTTTGAAACTCCTGGTCGGTTAGAGGTACGTTATAACTCACAATGGCTTTCTTGTCTAGATTTGGGAAAAACTTTGGAGTTACTTTCCACTATGACAGTAGGCCAAATGTTAGCTAAGGAAGGTTTTGCGGAACGTTATAAACAAGAGAGTCCGATTTTCCTCCATGAGTTTCTGTATCCACTGATGCAAGGTTATGATTCTGTGGCGGTGGAAGCTGATGTGGAATTGGGGGGAACTGATCAAAAATTTAACATCGCTGTCGGGCGAGATCTACAACGCCATTTTGGTTTAAAACCTCAGTTTGGGCTGTTATTACCAATTTTGATTGGAACTGATGGTGTACAAAAAATGTCTAAGTCCTTAAGTAATTATGTGGGATTGGGTGAACATCCTTCCCAAAAGTATCAAAAACTTCAAGGTGTGCCAGATAATTTACTGTCACAGTATTTTGAATTACTCACAGATTTACCTTTGGATAGTCTGCCAGAAAATCCGCGCTACGCCCAAGAATTTTTGGCCTGGGAAATAGTCCGTCAATATCACGGTGAACAAGCGGCTAATGAGGCGAAGGAAGCGGCTAAAAGTGGTGGTAAGGAAGGTGCATTACCGGAATTTTCTCTAGCTACTGTTTTGCAATTTCCCGTCAAATTAGCTTATATTCTTGGTGCGACTGGTTTATGTAAAAGTAACGCTGAAGGTAAACGCAAAATTCAAGAAGGTGGTGTGCGCTTAGATGGTACTAAAATTACTGATATTGATTTAATTTTTACTGAACCTAGCGAATTACACGATAAGGTTTTACAAGTCGGTAAAAATAAGTTTGTGCGTTTAGTAGCGTAAACATTAGTAGCAACTGTCTTGAATGTTATGGTTGGGTTGAGAAAACCCAACAACTATTGAATATTTAGGGTGTGCAGAAAAAGTCTTTTCGTTAGGGCTTAGGAGTCAGGAGTCAGGAGTCAGGAGAAATAAAGAAGAAGGAAAAAGGAAGAAGGAAAAAGGAAGAAGGTTAACAATAACTACTTGGAAATAGCCTATAGCGGTTCTCGGTTGAGTGAGATACAAGAACCCCACCCCAACCCCCTCCTCGCAAGCGAGGAGGGGGCTTATGATGTATCTCATTCAAGTGCATACCGCTATAATAAGCCATATTTAATAGACATCTCCGGTAAAGATTGTAGAGACGTTCCATGGAACGTCTCTACAAGGGTTTCAGGTCACGCATATTTCATTTTCGGAGATGTCTAATATGCTAAAATAGAGTATTTCCCGAAATTCAATGGACTCAAGCACAAAAAGCCGAAGACAAAGCTAGAAGACAGGCATTTTATGAGCGTTGTTGGCTAATTTTTGAACGGTTAAAACCAGAAATACTAGATAAATACTCTGGTTGGTATATTGCCATTGAACCTGATAGCGGTGATTATTTTATTGATCAGGATCAAGAGGTAGCTAGTAAAATGACCAGAGAAAAGTATCCTCATGTTATTCATTATATTTTTGGCATTAATGAAACAGGAGTTAGTGGCAGAATATGATTGAGGGAAGATTTGGTCTTTTTTAGAAGTTTATATTCTAGTTTTTAACAGCTTTGAGTAGCCGATTCAAAATCACCTTACCTTTAGGATTAGCTACCTGAACACGAATAAAATCTGGATCACTTGGTTTCCAAGTAACCTGATATTTCATACCATTATTATTCCAAGTGTACACTTGACGTTGTTTATTACCGGAAGCAACCGCACCAGATAAATTAATATTAGAATTACTTTTACGGTTTTCTCCATAATAGGAATAAGAATTATTGTTAAAAGCTAAAGTCACTGTCCAATCTTTATCACTAAATTCACCTGCTGGATAATCAAACTTTTGCACAGCCAGAATTTGATTAGGAATAGCAATATCCATAATTGCAGGTGTAGAAATTCCTAAAATTGCCGCTAAAATTATCGCTTTAGAGTTCATAATTTCCAATCTTTAATTTAATAAACTTGTGACGTATTTTTTGACAGAAGTTACAATTCTGATTGAATTGGGAATGGTGCGTTACGCTTTGCTAACACACCCTACTAAATGACATCATTACTTCTTTGCAATTATCCACACTGCGTGAACAATACCAGGGATATAACCAAAGAAAGTCAAAATTAGATTAATCCAAAAGTCTTTACCAATACCAACTTGCAGAAATACTCCCAAAGGTGGGAGAAAAATGGCTGCTACAATTCTAACTACATCCATATCCATTTTATTCTCCTGTTTATGTTCTATATTTCTAGAGTTAACATCACATAATCTGGTGACGATTCCTGAAAATATTCAGGAAATTTCACAATTCAACCCCCGCTGATTTTAGCTTTATAACCCAACTTGACCAAAATCTCTAAAATCTTCTGTTTGTGGTCTCCCTGAATTTCAATTTCCTTCTCTTTGACAGTTCCACCCGTACCGCATTGGGATTTTAACTGTTTTAATAAAGTCTCTAAGGTTTCTAGTTTAGTTTGAAACCCAGTAATAACTGTGACAGTTTTACCTTTGCGTCCAGCGCGAGTAGCTTGGATTCTCACATTTTGCTGATTGGGGGGTAAGTCTTGGATTCCTCGTTCTACAGCGCGTTCTAGTGCGGGTGAACTACCGTTACCAAATTCTTGGTAGACAAAGCCTTTGTCGGATTTGGGATTAGCCATAATATTTAATGCAGGAAAAATAGACTTTCATTCTAAACAATTTTAGCCTAAGCGGGGGTAATTGAATATATAATTGCTACATAATAGAGTATAAGAAGGTAAGAGAAAATGAACCACGAAGGAAGAGGAAGAAGGAAGGATGAGGTAGAGAGGTTGGCTTATGCTGTGATTGGGGCGGGTATTGAGGTGCATAGGATGTTGGGTGCGGGGTTTTTGGAAAGGGTGTATCAAGAGGCTTTGGGTTTAGAGTTTCGTTTGCGGGGAATACCTCATAAACCTAAACATTTAGTAGCTGTAAAATACAAAGGTTATCCCATTGGTGAGGGTGAATTAGATTTTCTGGTTGATGATTCCCTAGTTGTTGAATTAAAGGCTGTGGAAAAGTTAGCCCCGATTCATGAAGCGCAAGTTATTTCTTATTTAAAAATGACTAATTGTCCTCTTGGTCTTCTCATCAATTTTAATGTTCCCGTCCTCCAAGAAGGCATTAAACGCATCATTCTTTCCTCTTAACTCTTCTTCTTTCTCTTCCTTCGTGTTCTTCGTGTCTTCGTGGTTCGTTATCAAAAATTTGACACTAGAATTAGTATGAATAAAAAACATATAAACCCCCTCATCCTTGGCAAGCGGTAATCCCACTCGTACCATAGAAAGGGAACAGAATTTACAATTTGGGGAAATCTTGCTACTTGAGCGAGTTACACGCATTTATTTAGATGAGTTGGGAGAGAGTTCGTTGGGGGTGGGAGTTGTTAAACTGGTGATAGAAACAGAGAAAGCTGCACCAGCACTAGCAAAACGCTTAATTACCCAAGCAAACCAACAACTAACTGATGCAAATATTAAACGGGATTTAATTAATCTAATTGAGACAATTATCGTCTACAAGTTACCCAAAAAAAGCCGAGAGGAGATTGAAGCTATGTTAGGTTTAAGTGAATTGAAGCAAACAAAAGTCTACCAAGAAGCTTTAGAGGAAGGTAAGCAGGAAGGTAAAGAAGAAGCCAAACTAGAAGCAATAAAGCGCATGATTACGTTTGGTTTAAATATAGAGCAAATTAGCCAGTTACTAGATTTACCCTTGGAAATAGTGCAAAAAGCTGTACAAAAATCTGAGGAATAAATCTCTTTTCTAGTTCCCAGTCAGAGACTAGGAACTAGAATCATGTAAAACCTCAACAGGTCTAGAATTAAAATTAACTTTGTTCTCTTATTTTACCCAATCCGTGATAACTACTCCCCTTTCCCCTAATTTTTCACAAACTGCTTCAGTTCCCGATACTCTAGGACGTTTTGGCCGCTTTGGTGGTAAATACGTTCCTGAAACTCTTATGCCGGCGTTAGCTGAATTAGAAACAGCATATCAGCAATACCGCAATGAACCTGGTTTTCAAGCTGAATTACAAGGTTTGTTAAAAGATTATGTAGGACGTGCCACACCTTTATATTTTGCTGAACGTCTCACCGCTAATTATGCCCGTCCAGATGGTACAGGAGCGCAAATTTACTTAAAGCGCGAAGATTTAAATCATACTGGCGCACATAAAATTAATAATGCTCTCGGTCAGGTATTATTAGCTAAACGCATGGGTAAACGGCGGATTATTGCCGAAACAGGTGCAGGACAACATGGTGTAGCGACGGCGACGGTTTGCGCTCGGTTTGGTTTGGAATGTATTATTTACATGGGTGTTCACGACATGGAACGCCAATCTTTAAACGTCTTCAGAATGCGGCTAATGGGGGCGGAAGTTCGCCCAGTGTCTGCTGGGACGGGAACTCTCAAAGATGCCACTTCTGAAGCCATCCGGGACTGGGTAACGAACGTAGAAACTACCCATTACATCCTGGGTTCTGTGGCTGGTCCTCATCCTTACCCTATGATGGTTCGAGATTTTCATGCTGTGATTGGGGAGGAAACCCGCGCTCAAGCTATGGAAAAATGGGGCGGTTTACCTGATATCCTTGTGGCTTGTGTGGGTGGTGGTTCTAATGCTATGGGACTATTTCACGAATTTGTGAAAGAATCATCTGTACGGTTAATTGGAGTGGAAGCTGCTGGAGAAGGTGTAGATACTGGTAAACACGCGGCTACTTTGACAAAAGGACAGGTTGGGGTGTTACATGGTTCCATGAGTTATCTTTTGCAAGATGAGGACGGACAAGTTATTGAACCTCATTCTATTAGTGCGGGTTTGGATTATCCTGGTGTGGGACCTGAACACAGTTACATGAAGGATATTGGTCGGGCTGAATATTACAGTGTTACAGATGCTGAGGCTTTGGAGGCATTTCAACGACTTTCCAAGTTAGAGGGAATTATACCAGCTTTGGAAACTTCTCATGCGATCGCCTATCTAGAAACTCTCTGTCCTCAACTTTCCGGTAGTCCCAAAATTATCCTTAACTGTTCTGGGAGAGGTGACAAAGATGTCCAAACAGCGGCTAAGTTCTTAATTCACTAAATAAGCGTGGGGGTGTGTCATAACACCCCCCTACAATACTTGTAAGTAATTTCATTTACATCCCTAATGTATCAAATTGGAACGGTAATAAATCATGTTGAAAAATACTATTCCGGCTGCCGGTGCAAGTTTGTTGGTTTTATTCAGCGGTACGATGGCTAATTCAGTCCCTAATGCTGGAACTGTATCAACTTCTAGTTACCAGATTGCACAAAATACTGTTGATACTGCTACCCTAGAGAATGCTGTTTTTCAGCAAATAAATCAGTACAGGGCTTCCCAAAATTTACCTGCATTGACGCGCAATAGTAGTATTGACAATCAATCTAGAATTCACAGTCAAAACATGGCTAGTGGTAAAGTTGCTTTTGGCCATGATGGATTCAAAGCACGAGTTACTGCAATCGCAATTCCCTACAGTGGGGTGGCGGAAAATGTGGCTTACAATCAGGGTTCTAAAGACCCAGCGACTACTGCTGTTCAAGGCTGGTTGAAGAGTTCAGGGCATTTAACCAACATTAAAGGCGATTATAAGCTGACGGGAATTGGTGTGGCAAGTAATAGCAAAGGAAAAATTTATTTTACACAAATTTTCCTGCGTCCAAGATAAGTTCTTGTGAATATTCGTGAATAATAGTTGATGAATAATTTTAGTATCCATGACATCTATCGTTGGATACTATTTTTTTCTCGTCAGTTTGACTACAAATATAGTGTAAATAATATCTACCAGTTTTATATTTATAGATATAGCAGGAGTCATCGAATCAGAAGTCAGGAGTAAAATCCTTTTATGGACTGATTTTTATAAATACATAGGGTGCGTTAATACGCAAAATAGATGTCTTAACTGTATTGTCCGTTGCCATACTATATTACTGCTTTAAATTGTGAAAATTTGATGATCCTTGAGTTTATATTTGGCAAATAGTATCCTGGTAAGTATTCTAATAATCAGAAGATAGAGTATATATTCAATAAATCCATACATAACTTAAACCTCCATGTTGCGACAAACTGCTTTTGGCATCGCTTTAAGTACGCTTGTCCTCGCTAGTGGCTATATGACTGCTGCGAACCCAGATAATAGTTCTGCTAAACAAACTGTTCGACATCAGCGTTCATCACTTGTGACGAGTCAAGCTAAAATATCTGATCTTGGTTTTCAGTCTGCTAATTTAGAGAAATCGGTTTTTACTCAGATTAATCAATATCGGGCAAAAAAGGGGCTAAAACAATTAAATTTAAGTGAAAAAATTAGTCAGCAAGCCAGAACTCACAGCCAAAATATGGCTACTGGTAAAGTTCCTTTTAGTCATCAAGGATTTGAACAAAGGGTGATGGCGATTCCTCTTAATTATAGTAGTGCGGCAGAAAACGTAGCTTTCAATACAGGATACAGTAATCCTGCCAATGAAGCAGTTTCTGGCTGGTTGAAAAGTCCTGGTCATCTCAAGAATCTTGAGGGTAAATATAATTTAACTGGAGTTGGTGTGGCTACCAATGACAAGGGAGATGTTTATTTAACGCAAATATTTCTAAACGTTAGTACCGCAGTCCGAAATTAAGGCCTCAGAATTATGCCCTTTGTGGTTAACGGGCATAACTTTTTAATTTTTAATTATTTTTTAATTTTGCATTTTTAATCGCAGTGTTAGTAATGGTCATCTTGTCTGGCAAAATAAAGAAAAGATCATTTATATTTAACAATTTCATGACATTACAAGATTTTCAGGTTTGCGAACAGGATTTAAGTGATGCTATTCTTTCTGAGTATTTAAAATCCCCAGCGATAGCGGTTGATACAGAAACAATGGGACTTTTACCTCAGCGAGATCGCTTATGTCTAATTCAACTCTGTAACCCGCAAGGACAAGTAACGGCTATTCGTATTTCTAGGGGACAAACGGTAGCACCAAATTTGCAAACTCTTATGGAAGCACCGCAGATTACCAAGGTTTTTCACTTTGCTAGATTTGATATTGCTACTTTAAAACACAATTTAGATATTATTGTCCAGCCAATTTTTTGTACTAAAATCGCTAGTAAGTTAGCCCGTACTTATACGAATCGTCACGGACTAAAAGATGTAGTTTTAGAATTGGAAAAGGTGGAGTTAGATAAAAGTTCCCAATGTTCTGATTGGGGTAATGCTAGTAGTTTATCTGATGCACAATTAAATTATGCAGCTAATGATGTCCGTTATTTGTTAAGTGTACAAGAAAAACTTACAACTATGTTACAACGGGAAGAACGTTGGCAAGTTGCCCAAGAATGTTTTCAAGCTTTACCGACAATAGTTACTTTAGATTTATTACAATTTAAAGATTTATTTGAACATTAAAATACAGTAGGAGTCAGTAGGGGTGAATGGCCATTCGCCCGTACAGGAGTCACTTTAAATTAAGATTCTGTACCTGATTGATCTGCAATCTGCTGTATCTAAATTGATAATCGAAAAATTTTTGTAAATTCATCTATGCTAATATCGGTTGATAACTGATTACTAATTAATCACAAATGAATGATTTTTGGAATACGATTTTAGACTTTGCAGAAACCACTACTATCAGAGTAGGAAAACAATTAATGCAGGATTTTGGCAAAGTCCAAGCTGCACAAAAAGCTGATGGTAGCTTAGTTACAAAATCAGATAAATGGGCAGATCAAGAGATTCGAGATGCCATTGTTTCTACCTTTTCAGGTTACGGTATTTTAAGCGAAGAAAGTGACCAAACTTTTCCTGACACAGAATGGTGTTGGGTTATTGATCCTTTAGACGGTACAACCAACTTTACCAGAGGAATTCCAATTTGGTCTATCTCTTTGGGCTTACTTTATCGAGGAACGCCCATTTTTGGCTATGTTTATGCGCCACCATTAAATCAAGCTTTTCACGGATTTTGGGCGGGTTCATCAGGCTTAACAACACCAACAGGAGCATTTTTAAATAATCATCCTATTCATACAAGTAAAGATACTCCGAGCAAAAACCACTTTTTTAACCTTTGTTCTCGCAGTACCGACATTATTCAACCGGGTTTTCCTTGTAAAATTCGGATGTTAGGAGTTGCTAGTTATAACTTTCTTGCAGTGGCAAATGGTGCGGTTTTGGGAGGAATTGAAGCTACTCCCAAGGTATGGGATATTGCAGGTGCTTGGGTAATTGTCCAAGCTGCTGGGGGGACATGGGTATCGCTTAATTCTGAGTCTTTTCCATTATCGCCGGGAATGGATTATGGCGATCGCTCTTTTCCGACAATGGTTGTCAGTAATTCCGATTTAGTCCCAATCTTTACACCATTTCTAAAAACTGTAAATTTTTAACAACGAACAAATAACAAATAACAACTGACAAAATTATGAAAGGACTTTGGTTAGAAAATAATAAATTACAATTACGCACGGATATTCCTATTCCTAAACCACCGCAGGGAGAAGCTTTAGTGCGGGTTTTACGGGCAGGAATTTGTAATACTGATTTAGAATTAATTAAAGGTTAAAGGTTATTATCCCTATACTGGCATTATTGGCCATGAATTTGTTGGTATTGTCGAACAAAGTCCAGAAAATTTAATTAATCAAAGAGTTGTTGGTGAAATTAACGCAGCTTGTGGTAATTGCCGTTTTTGTCGTTGGAAACAACCAACTCATTGCGAAAATCGCACAGTTTTAGGTATTATTAACCGTAATGGTGCATTTGCAGAATATTTATCTTTACCTATTAAAAATCTGCATCTTGTCCCCGAAAATGTATCTACAGAAGCCGCAACTTTTACTGAACCTATCGCAGCAGCTTTAGAAATTCAAGAACAAGTTCAATTATCTAAATATGACCGAGTGCTAGTAGTTGGAGATGGTAAATTAGGACAATTAATAGCACAAACTTTAGCTTTAACAGGTTGTGAGTTATTAGTAGTTGGAAAATATAAAGATAAGTACACCTTCTTGGATGACTTCATAAACTTTGAGAATATGCTGATGCTCAAAACCTTTAATTGTCAAGGCTTCGTTAATAAACTTAACCTGTTGTTCGGCAAAATCTTCTCGGATTTGCATAGTTGAGTTTAAGGTTTTGATGGCGTATAATTTACCTATGCTGGGTTCTCAGGCTTTGTAGGTACCCAAGGGTTTACCTTGAATGGTAAATCTACCGTTATTAATTTGTTGTCCTGGTTGCCAAATAATCATACCTTGTATAGTAGATGTTGCAAAGATTGACTTAAATATATTGTGACAATTATATCACTACTTAGGGTTTATTAAATAAGTTGTTCGTGATAGCGTGATTAGGGAACAGAGAAATTTTCCCTTTTATGAAAATATCGTTCATTTTATCCTAGATTTATCACTCTCTCTAAAACCTGTTTCAAAACCATTCCTGTCCAATCAATATCCGTTTTCGTTGTTTGTTTTCCTAATGTTAATCTAATTCCACATAAAGCCGCTTTTTGAGAATATCCCATTGCTAATAAAATCGGACTGGGGCTTAATTTTCCACTATTACAAGCAGCACCGGCACTAATCCCAATTCCGGCTAAATTTAACTGACGAACTAATGTTTTTCCGCTGATTTTTTCTCCGTCCGCAGCTTCTAAATAAAAACTAAGATGATGGGGTAAACGGTGAATTCTGTCACCTGTGGGAATTAAACCGGGAACAGCTGCTAAAATGGCAAAGAGGCGATCGCGTAACCCAATTAATCTTATCCTTTCCGTCTCCAATTCCTGTGCTGCTAACTCCGCAGCTACTCCAAATCCAGCAATAGCGGGCGTTGCTTGCGTCCCTGAACGCATTCCGGCTTCCTGTCCACCCCCACCCAGTAGCGGCATTAATTCCACTCCAGTCCGCACATATAACGCCCCTGCACCCAAACCGCCATAGATTTTATGACTGGATAGACTCAATAAATCTACGGGTAATGTCTGCACATCTAGCGATAAACGTCCAGCAACTTGCACTGCATCTGTGTGAAATAAAGCACCGTGTGTTTTCGTGATTTTCCCCAATTCAGCAATTGGTTGAACTGTTCCTATTTCACTTTGTCCATAAATCACAGATACTAAAACAGTATTATGTCGTAAAGCTGCTTTTAAGTCTTCGGGGTTGACTCTTCCTTGATGATTTACACCTAAACGGGTAATTTCCCAACCCCAATTTTCTAACATTTTCGCCGGTTCTGAAATGGCGGAATGTTCTACACTGGAAATGATCATATGTTGGGGAGTAGTGTAACATCGTGCCACTCCCATAATCGCTAAATTATCCGCTTCTGTTCCCCCAGACGTGAAAATAATAGATTCGGGAACTGCGTTAATTAATCCTGCAACTTGGATTCTGGCTGTTTCCACAACCAAGGCGGCACGGTTGCCCCATTCATGTAAACTGGAAGGATTACCCCACTGTTGTGTTAAGATTTTTTGGATAATTGCGATCGCTTCTGGACGAGTTGGGGTAGTGGCACTGTAATCTAGATATATTTGCATAAAAATTAATAAATAAGAGTTTCGCGCAGAGACGCAAAGGGGCAAAGACGCAAAGGAAGAAAGAATTTAATGCAGGGTGTGATATAAATACATTAAAATCGCTGTAATTTACTTTGATCAGATTACTGTGTTTATTTTCCCACAAATCCGCTATTTTTCTTATATCTTTTTATTGCTATTCACTTTAGGTGGTTGTCAACAAGTGCAATCATCAAATCAGCGTTTAGCACCTTTACCTCAAGATTCTTTAATTCAAGTTTACTTCAATAATTCCCAATCTTCGGAATATCAAGAGACTTATCGTCAGCAAACCCGCTTGGGGGATGATTTAGAAAAGCAGATTGTGGACACTATTTCTCAAGCTAAATTTACTGTTGATATTGCTGTCCAAGAGTTACGTTTACCAAAAGTTGCTCAAATATTAGCACAAAAACAAAAGGATGGCATAAAAATAAGGTTGATTTTAGAAAGTAATTATTCTCGGACTTGGAGTAGTTTTACTCCCGCAGAAATAGCTAAATTAGAAAAAAGAGAACGGGAACGATATCAAGAATTTCGGAAATTTGTTGATATCAATCAAGATGATCAAATCACACCGGAGGAAATTAGTCAACGGGATGGGTTAGCAATTATTCAAAATGCCAATATTCCTTGGATTGATGATACTGCTGATGGTTCAAAGGGTAGCAATTTAATGCACCATAAATTTGTGGTTGTTGATCATCGCTTTGTGATTATTACTTCTGCCAATTTTACTTTGAGTGATACGTCTGGAGATTTTAGTAATTCTAGTAGTTTAGGAAATGCCAATAATTTACTAAAAATTGATAGTTCTGAATTAGCAAGTTTACTCACGGAAGAGTTTAATATTATGTGGGGTGACGGAATAGGAGGAAAACCAGATAGTAAATTTGGTGTTAAGAAACCTGTTCGTAACCCACAAACAATCATATTAAGTAACAGCAAAGTTACAGTTCATTTTTCTCCAACTTCTCCCACTGAACCTTGGAGTATTAGCAGTAATGGATTAATTGCTAAAACCTTATCTACAAGTACAAAAACTGTTGATTTAGCATTATTTGTATTTTCTGATCAACAACTTGCCAATATTCTCGAAGAACGTCATCATCAAAATGTCCAAGTTCGGGCTTTAATTGCACCACAATTTGCTTATCGTTCCTACAGTGAAGCGTTAGATATGATGGGATTTGCTTTAAGTGATAACTGTAAATATGAAGTTGATAACCGTCCTTGGAAAAATCCGATTTCTACTGTGGGAGTGCCAATTTTAGCTAAGGGTGATTTATTACATGATAAATTTGCAGTCATTGATAACCAAACCGTAATTACAGGTTCACATAATTGGTCAGAAGCAGCAAATAATGGCAATGATGAAACATTAATAGTGATTGAAAATCCTACAGTAGCAGCACATTATCAACGGGAATTTAATCGTCTTTATGGTAAAATAAAACCCGGTTTACCAGTAAATATTAAATCTAAAATTGATACAGAAGTTAAAAAATGTCCTCAAATTAAACAACCATCATCTTTCATAAATCCAATTACCACTAAAATTAATCTCAATACAGCAAGTCAAGCAGAATTAGAAACTCTTCCTGGTGTGGGTGAAAAGTTAGCCGAAAGGATAATTATAGCCCGTCAAGAGCAAAGGTTTACTTCTTTACAAGATGTAGATAAAATATCGGGAATTAGTGCTAAAATGTTGGCAGAATGGAAGAAAATGATCACATTAACCTCAGATTAACGCATATACAGATAATCATGTTACCATTAATGAAATTTTACGATAAATTGAATGGGGCGATCGCTCAAAATCAGAGTTTACTATTTGTAGGACTAGATCCTAATCCAGAAATGCTCCCTGAACGATATTCCCAGAAATCAGATCCCAAAAGTATGACTGATAGTCTGTGGAATTGGTTAGAATTTACTATTTCCCAAACCAGTGATTTAGTATGTGCCTATAAACCAACTCTGGGATTTTACGCAGCTTTAGGTATTCCAGGATGGGAATTATTAGAAAAAACTTTAAACGCTATTCCTGCCCATATTCCGATTATATTAGATGCCAAACATAGCGATCTTAATACTAGTACAATTTTCGCTAAAACTGTTTTTGAAGAATGGCAAATTGATGCGATTACATTGAGTCCTTATGCAGGACAAGATCACGTAGCACCCTTTTTAGTTTATCCCGATAAAGCCGTTTTTATTTTGTGTACAACTTCTAATCCAGGTGCAGTGATTTTGCAGCAATACCCTACAGCGGAATCCCCTTTTTATTTACAAGTAGTTAAAGAAGCAAAAAATTGGGGAACACCTGAACAACTGGGTTTAGAAGTAGGAACTATTCAGCCAAATATTTTAGCAAAAATTCGCAAAGAAGCACCAGAAAGAGTAATTTTAGCCCGCAGTATTTGGTCTGAAGGTGGTAATCTTAAAAACTTGCTATCAGCGGGATTAAATTATAATGGTGATGGGTTACTTCTTCCCGTTTCTCAAGATATGTTAGGAAGTGAAAATCTATGTACACAACTGCAATCTTTAAGAGCGGAAATTAATCATCTCAGAACTGAAATTTCCCAGGAAAACTCCGCTTGTTCCGTCTGGTTTCCTGATGTTTGTTTGTTAAATAAACACCCGCTTTTAGATTTAATTCTACAACTTTATGACATTGGTTGTATCATGTTTGGTGAATTTGTCCAAGCTTCTGGAGCTACATTTCCCTATTATATAGACCTCCGCAAAATCATTTCCAATCCCCAAATATTTCATCAGATAGTAATTGCTTATGCAGGGATTCTTAAAGACCTAACTTATGATAGAATAGCCGGTATTCCTTATGGTTCTTTACCTACTGCTACTGGATTATCATTACATCTAAATTCCCCGATGATTTTTCCCCGCAAAGAAGTAAAAGCACACGGAACCCGCAAGGTAATAGAAGGTAATTTTAATCCTGGAGAAGTTGTTGTCATTGTTGATGATATTTTGATCAGTGGTAAAAGCGTAATGGAAGGAGCAGAAAAGTTAAAATATGCAGGATTAAATGTCAATGATATTGTAGTATTTATGGACCATGAACAAGGTGTAAAAGACAGATTGCGAGAAAATGGTTATCAAGCACACGCAGTTTTAACAATTTCTGAAATTACAGAAACTTTATATGCAGCAGGACGTATTAGTGAGGAACAATTTAAAACCTTATTTGAAATAAATTAGACATTTATTCTCAAGATAGTGATACAAAACTAATTCAATAATTAGGATTTTGTAGTAAACTGTAGTTAGAATGGTTAGATATGGGAATCTTCAATAATTTCCCAACAACAAAACACCCGACTTCTCTAAGCAGTCGGTTATCTGAGAGGTTGTTTGAAAAGTATTATATCAAACCAGTAATCTCCAAAAACCTAACCCCCCTACCCCCCTTCCCTGCAAGGGAATGGGGGTTTTAAAGCCTCTCCCCTTGCAGGGGAGAGGTTTGGAGAGGGGTCAGTCTATACATTCAAAACTTTTCAAACACCCTCTGAAACTCTGGATGTTTAAAAATAAAGCTTAGTAATTTTTATCGCCAATCAAAACAGGAACAAATTTCTCAATGAATGCCATACGTTTTCATCATTCCTTAGTTAATAAAAAAATTCCTATCCTTGTTGATAGTAATGATCTTAATTATTATTTTCAAGAGCAAGGATATCAAACTATTTTATTTGATGATTACGATTTTGCTAGTCAACAACTAGCATTTGCTGTAATTTCAGATTATAGTTATCATGATCGACTTATACAACTATCTCATACCTCCAAAAGTACGATTATCCATCTACTAGCAGTTAGATATGATATAAATCCTCAAATTATCGCTTATTCATTCGAGCAACTTCTCTCTTGTAATTTAACAGAAGTATTAGAGTTAAGAGCTAAAACTTATGAGCAAATTGCTGAAGTGGAAGATGAATTATATTTATCTGATCATAGAGGGACTAAATTAACGTGCTTATTGTCAGAAAGTTTAGAAGTTATAAATACTGAAGATGATTTAGAATCAGGATGGTTTTACTCAATTTCGGAAATTCTAGAAAGCGGAATAGTCAATATTAAAAGTGATAAATCAAGTTTTTCACTAGATGGAACTTTCTTTTTTGATGGCATAATTTACGCTTGTGCAAACCCACAAGTGAGAGAACGTCACCAGGATGCTTTGACATATTTACTTGAGAAGGTCAATTCAAGTCAAGAAAAATATATTCATATCAAAGATAATACTATAACTCATCTCATTTTAGATAGTAGGGATGAAACTTCCATATTACTGGAAATGGATTATGGTTTAGAACGTAACTTGAGTTTTACTGAGATAGGCTTTGGCTGTAACAAAAATATTGAAAAAAATCTGAATTGGCAGATAAACTCCATTATGAATCAAGGAGTATATGGAACGCATATAGGAATAGGTATGGCACAGAAATCTCCTTATATTGATTTTATTTCTCAAAGTATAAAGATTATTTAATCAATACCTTGTCCAAATCGAAAAAAGTCTTGATTTGTAGGTTGGATTGAGGTACGTTCACGAAGTGCCATAACCCAATAAATGCGTCGGGTTGCGCTGTCGCTTAACCCGACCTACAAAAAATGGACAAGGTATTGTTAATGCCAATAAATTGCAATCTATATAACCTGTCAAATAACTCCTCTTCTGTTACTTTTCCTAAATACAGCAGTTTCCAATTATATGACGTACATCATAGCCCCCTCATCGCTTGCTCATCGCTTGCGGGGAGGGGGTTGGGGGTGGGGTTCTTGTTCCAGGTTTGATGACAACTTGCTGTAATTTTTATGCTTTTGATCTCTCAAACATTGGATCGAATAGGACAACACCATGAAGATAAGGAAACATAGCCTGAGTTGGAAGATGGTCTTGGTTTTTCGCAAAAACATACCAAGTTTGTCTGGGACGAAACCAGGGGATTGAGATTCCTACCAGTCCGGCATCTTGTGCTAACTTTTTAATTGTGGCTGGTCGAATTGTTACACACAAAGGGTATTCCCAACCATCTCCCTCCATGTCGGTATCTCCCTCCATAAAAGTAGCAACGATAAGACCATCAGGTTTCAAATGTTTAGCAAAGTTCTGAAAACAAAGATCTACTAAATTAGTCCTAGTATGAGTTAATACGGACTGTGCGAGGATAAAATCAAAATCGGTTTCCAATTCAGCTAAAGAGAACTTATCGTTATAACTAAAACACGGTTTTTTGATGCGAAGGAGATCCTCTCCAACTTGGAACTTTATAGCATCCTCGATTAACCACTTGTTGGGTTCTACTCCGTAATAACAACCTTCATCAAGGTAAGGTAGAAAAAGCCGACCTGCACGAAGCGAACCACAGGAGCAACTAAAATGAACGCTAAGAAAACACAAAAACGTAAACTTGAACAAGTTAACAAAGAAACCCGTAGCAATTTGGGTAATGTTTACTGGTAATATTTACTAGTAATTTTTGCAGAAAACTAATTAGTAATGTAAGTATTTACAGGTTCTAAGACTAGTCTAAGCAGTTGGGCAACAATTCTCATAATTGTTGTCCAAAATTATTAAGTTTTCGCACTTAATTAAGATATCTTGAAGACAATAAAGTTTCGTAATTCGTTAAATAAATATGCACATCTTAGAATTTTATCAAGCTTTTCTTCAAAGACAGATGCCAATTATTGTTGATAGTAATGAAATTCATGAAATTCATACTTACTCTCAGGAGCAAGGATATAAAACTATTTTTTTTGATGATTATGACTTTAAGAGTAAACAAACAGCTTTTTTAATCTTTTCAGATTATAGCTACTATTACAAACTTAAACAACTCTAGCATGATTCTCAAAGTACCATAGTACATTTACCAGCAGTAAAGTTTGATGGGAGCTTACCTGTAATTCAATATTCTTTTAATCAGCTATTATCAGGTGATCTTGAACAAGCATTAGCAATTCGAGATATTTTATACGATAAAATAGCTGAAAGTGAAAGTGAGTTATATTTATCAGACTCAAGAGGAAGTAAGCTCAAATGCTCTCTAGGTGAGAATATAGAAATAGCTAATGCTGATGTGGAACTGGAGTCAGGATGGTTTTACTCTGTGGCTGAGTTCTGGGAAAGTTCAGTAGTGAATACAAAAGCAAATAAATCCAGCTTTTCTGTAGATGGAACTTTCTATTTTGATGGCATATTAACCCAGACTACAACTCAAGAAACAAAAGATTATAATTGGCAGCCCTTGCAATATATTACAGATAGGGTGAAATTCAGTCAAGAAAAATATCTAGAAATAGAAGATAATGCCATAACTCATTTGATTATAGATGGTAAAGATGAGACTGCTGTATTATTAGATATGACTTACAACTTAGAAAGAGGTTTAAATCTCACAGAAATAGCCTTTGGTACTAATAAAAAGATTGAAGAAACAATTGATTGGTCAATAAATTCAGTTGTTAACGAAGGTATAAGTAGGTAAAGAGAAAAATTTAAAGGTATGTGACGAAATGTAAATTCAATGAATGCCTTGCAAATAGGTTATTTCACGGTTTTTACAAAACTAAACATATATCGTTTTTATTATGTTTACCTACTTATATGGAACTCATGTAGGGATAGGAATGGCACAAAAAGCTCCCCATATTGACTTTATTTCTCAAGCTTTAAAGTGGGTTTAATTATTGAGGATTTACTATTATGGCAGATATTGCTTTCTTTGATCTTCCTAGTTATACCCGGATTGATACAACTCTAGGTTTAATTCAAGAACTCGCTGATAGAGGAGAAAAAATAGATTATTATTACTTCGATGAATTTCGAGATAAAATAGAATCAGCAGGTGCTAGATTTCAACCACTGCCTAGCATGAAACCTCCAGATTCAGACCCTACACTGCAATCTCGGTTAATAGAATATTGCTTAGATGCTGTACCAATATTATTAGAAAATTTAAAAATCAACCGCCCTAAATTAATTATTTTTCATGCTAAATGCTTATGGGCTGCTATCTGTGCTGATTTACTTAATATACCTAGCGTTTGCTTCCATACAAATTTTCTTTTACCACCTCATTTTTTGCCCCCGCTACCATTGTTATTAGCAGCCTACCCGATTAATGATATTGTTAAACATTTACAAAGATTTTACCGACATCAACGACTTTGGCGGCAATTAACCCAAAAATATACACTAAAGGCGATTACCAAAAAAGATGTATTTCAACGACAACCAAATTCTATGAATTTGCGAGGAGATTTAAATATTGTTTATACATCGGAAATGTTTCAGATCCAGCGTTCATATTTTGATGCCAGTTATATTTTTACAGGACCTTGCTACAGTGATAGAGCAGTTGATTCTCAATTTCCTTTACTAAAGAGTGCAGAAAAACCAATTATTTATATTTCACTAGGATCAGTGACATTATATAATTCTAAAACCTTTTTTTATCAACAATGTTTACAAGCTTTTGCAAATAGTGAGTATACGGTAGTCATGTCTGTGGGGAAATTTATAGATATTGCTGAATTGGGAAAGATTCCCCCTAATTTTATTGTCAGCAACTATGTACCTCAGATGCAAGTGCTTCAACAAGCTAGTGTTTTCATTACTCATGGGGGAACTAATAGCACTTGGGAGGCATTAATTAACAAAGTACCACTGGTTGTATTTCCCCAAGGAGGCGATCAATATTTAGTAGCTAATCGTGTAGAAGAATTAAATATCGGAGTATGGGTAAAACAGAAAAATATTGCTCCATTGAAATTGCGATCGCTTGTTGAACAGATCATCAAAGATGAAAAAATTCGTAGTAACGTTGATCTATTAAGTGATTCTTTGATAACATCAGGTGGCACGCAAAAAGCAGTAGATAAAATTTTAGAATTTAAACAGAGGAATAGCATTTCTCATGTTTGGGAATAGCACAAATTTTATTATCTGCATTAACTCAGTAAATTCTAATTAAGAGCAAAATGAAACTGACAACAGAACAAATAAAAATTTATGAAGAACAAGGATTTTTGTTCATTCCAGAGTGTTTTAGCCGTGAAGAAATATCAATAATTTGTGATCAAATTCCCAATGTCATGGACGATGAAGCAGTTGGTCGTGTTTTGGAAGATGATCAAAAAACCTTACGCACTCTCTATGGAGTTCATCTCAATAACAAAATTTTCCGAGATTTAGTCCGTCACCCTCGTCTATTGGCAGTTGCACAACAACTTTTTGCCAGTGACTTGTACGTTTTTCGCAGTAAAATCGTCATGAAACCAGCTTTTACCGGAGGAATGTGGGGATGGCATCAAGACTCTGCATTTGCACAATATTACGAACGAATTCCCTCACCAAAAGGAGGAAATGCCATCCTTTTCTTAGATGAAGTTAATGAATTTAATGGACCAGTATATTACATACCTGGTTCTCATCAACAGGGAATACTCGAAGCGGCAAATTCTGCTTCAACTACTAATTCATCATTAGCGATCGCTCCAGAAACAATTGTCAAATTTGCATCTGTGCAAGGAATAGTCGCACCAAAAGGTCTCGCGGGGTCGGTTTTGTTCGTACACTATGATACATTACATGGTTCCGTTGCCAATATTTCTCCCTGGGACCGCCGAAACTTTGTCATCACCTATAGCAGTATTGAAAACAGCGCCCTTCCCAACAAAGAAAGACCAGCTTTTTTATCAAATCCCGATCTCACGCCATTAATAGCTCTGAGTGAAGACGAACTTGATCGCATATTTACCCAAGGGTAAATGAACCACATTTTTTTGTCTCACGCAGAGGCTCCAGGCGCAAAGAGGAATCAAGAGTGTGGTCTAAATACATGAAAAATACTGTAAATTATCAAGAATTTATACAAGAAATACAATTATGGGGATCACTTGGAGTCGAGTCATAATGAACCGGGAAACGGCAAAACTACTAGAGAATTTGCCGTTTTCAAAATGGCGAGTATTAGAAGTTTCAGGCAAGACTTGGGAAACTTTTGGGTTTCAAGAATATGAAAATATCAACTATCCAGAATATGATATTTGTTCTGCACCCCTACCAAAAAAGTTTGATTTAATTATCGCAGAACAAGTTTTTGAGCATTTATTATATCCCTATCGAGCCGGTCGCAATATTATTTCCATGCTTTCCCCCGGAGGGTATTTTCTCATCTCTGTCCCTTTTTTGGTGAAACTTCATAATTACCCAATAGATTGCACACGCTGGACAGAAACTGGACTCAAACACTTTCTCCACGAATGTGGATTTCCTCTAGATAACATTCAAACTGGTTCTTGGGGAAATCGCCAATGTATCATTGCTAATTTCTCTCAATGGGTCGAATATGATCCTGTTTCTCAGTCCCTAGATAACGAACCAGAATTCCCCTACCACGTCTGGGCATTGGCGCATTTATAACATGAAGCTAGGGTCAATATATTAGTATATTATAGCCCCCTCCTCGCTTGCGGTGAACCAGCGCTGTAGGCGGGTTTCCCACCGTAGGCGACTGGTGAACCCGAAGGGGGAGGGGGTTGGGGGTGGGGTTCTCGTACCTCACTGAATTGAAAAACGCTATAAAAATTTACTGAAAATATTTCCAAGAAATTAACAATTCAGAATGATGAATTTTACAATCCCTGAAGAATATAACTTCCTATCACGCTTTTACCGACTGGCATTTACAAATATTCTCTCTAGTATTGTTGTGCCGCTGTCGGGTTTAATAGACTTAGCCTAAGTAGGTGAACACAATAAAACTAAACTGTGTAAAGAAATGTAAAATCGCCCAAACCCTCTTCACTCTTGCCTCTTGCCTTTTGCCTTTTGCCTTGCCATAACGACAATTTTCAACACTCACCTACTTACTTGGGACATTTACCTGATATCCGTTACCTAGCAGGAGTTTCTTTAGCCACAATTCTTTTTAGCTACTTATATCGAGTTTTGAATTTTTTACGTTCTTCTAGCAATGGTATGACGGCACAAGCTGTAGGAACAGATGATCCAGAAGCCATACTATTAGTATTACTCCGAAATGGTCTGATTGCCTTAGAGATAGGTATACTCATCGTCATTCTTCAGTACCCTTTACAAACTGTAGGGTTTACCTTTTTAGTCGGTGCAACAGAGGTAAAAGATGCCGGTCTTGACTATTTTCAGGCTCGTATTTGGGGCGCACCTGCGGTTTTACTTAACTTTGTCCTAGTTGGTTGGTTTTTTGGTCGAGAACTTAATATTTTTGTGGTGCTGATATCTGTAATAGAAAGCCTAACTAATGTAGTGCTGGACTACTTATTTATTATTCGCTGGGGTTGGGCTAGTACAGGGGCTGGTTTAACTACAGCCATCAGCCAGTACGTAGCATTATTTATAGGTTTAATTATAGTTTGCTTCCACATTGATTGGTCAATTGTATCAGGTGTGAGCAAAAAAGTTTTGGATTGGTCAGCTATGAAAGCTACCTTCAAACTAAATAGGGATATGTTAATAAGAAGTTTGGCCGTAGTCTCTACCTTTGCCATTTTTACTGAACTCAGTTCGGCAATGGGAACAGAGATATTAGCCGAAAATAGTGTTCTTATTCAAGCGGCAGCTTTTAATATGTTTGTTGTTCAAGGAGTAGGATTTGCCACCCAAAGCCTAACGGGAAACTTTAAGGGACAAGGTACATTACAGCAGCTACAACCATTACTAACTGTTAGTCTACTAACTGGCTTATTGCTTTCAATTCCCATTGCTATCTTATATATTCTCTTTCCAGAAACTATATTTGGACTATTAACCAACCACACTGAAGTAACTGAAAACATTTCTGACTATGTCAGATGGTTGTTACCATTCCAGGGGTTGTTTGCAGTTACCGTAATCTTGGAAGGATTCTTCGGAGGTTTAACCGAAGGGCGAACGTTACGTAATTCTGCCCTCATTTCCTTTACTGGAGGTTTCATGCCTATAGCTATAGCTAGTTGGTATTTTCATAGTAACCATCTTTTATGGTTAGCGATGACATTATTTTCAATAACGGCTATTGTGGTATTTTCATTTAAACTATTAGATACATTTACAAGTGAAATAAAAATTCCTACCGTTTCTTCTACAACTACTGAAAGTTAAGATAACTTAGATAACTTTGCTATTACTTGAAAACCCTCGCAGGAGGGTAATTATTAACTTAACTTACATAATAATAGAATAAGATACAGTCATAAGCCCCCTCCCCGCAAGCGAGGAGGGGTCTTATTATGATGTATATCATTCAAGTGCATACCGCTATAGCTATAGAGACATATTCTTGCTATTTTCACCACGGAGGCGGTCACTGAGCTTGCCGAATTGTGGGTTTTGCCTGTGTAGTTGCGGTTTCTAACCGCCGATTTATGTTAACAGGACTTTGATTTTGCTTCCAGATTTTCCAAACGGCTTTTCAACTCCTGATTTTGCTGTTTGATTTGATCAAGTTCCTCACGTAACTGACGCAGGGTTTTGTCTGTCCCGATATTCTTTTGCACCTTACCAAGTTCTTCTTCCGCATAGCGACGGACACGACCATCTGTGGTTTGATTAGCTAAAGATTGCAAAATACCAATGGCTTTTGGCGTTTCCATTTGTCCCAAGGCTGTCAAAACTGCCATCTGTGTTAAAAAGAAAGTCTCTCTGGCGATTTCTGTTAACCGATCTAAAATCCGTTCTATATTCGCAGGAGTTTGACCAGTGGAAACTTTTCCGACAGCGCGAATTGCACCGAGACGTAATGGTTGCGGTATACCAACTTTTGTGTATTCCAGTAGTAGATTTAAAGCTGCTTCCGAAGACTTGAATTCAGCTAAACCACCTATAGCCCCACTACGGACTACTTCATTCCAGCCAGCCCTTTCTTCCAAGACAGATTTCAGTAGCTTGATGACCTTATCTTCATTGGGTTTATCTTCTAAATGAGCCGCTGCTATCACCGCAATAGTCCGACAAGCCGCAGCTTCTACATAATAGCTTTCATCCCCATCTTGCACAAAACTCTTCACAGCTTTATAGCTAGAGTGAGTTTTAATTTGTGAGAGAGAACTAATAACCGCCCGGCGCACAAAGGGACTAGGATCATTTAACCCAACTACTAAACCATCAAAAGCTTGATCTAATTGAATTTCTGCCAGTTCTTTGGCAACTTCTACCCGCACACCCCAAAAAGGATCATTTTTCAAAGCTGAGGAGAGGGCTAGAGTTGCTTCTAAACCGCCTTTTTTCGCCAAAGCTTCCGCCGCATAAATGCGAGAAATAGGATGAGGATCAAATTCTAACTGGGCTTTTAATTCAGCAATGGGGAATTCTAATTGGACAGTTTTTAGATAATTATTGCCAACATCAAAGCTAATAAAATCAGGCTTTTGTGTTAATGGGAAATAAAAACTTTGTTCATGTTCATGTACCCGAACTGTAAAAGTTGTCAGTTGTGAATTTTCTTTATATCCAAAACCAATGGGAATTTTCAGATTAAATAAATCCTTACTTTCGGCTTTAGCTTGGGTTTGGGTGACTGTTACCTTAGCTAATTTTGCATCACCATCCCAGGCGTAAGCAACCTTAAAATCAGGATGACCACCACGATAGACATATTGATCAAAAAGAAAAGCTAGATTGCGTCCAGTGGCTTTTTCAATTGCCCTTAATAAGTCTATGGTTTCCACAGTTTGATGGGCATTGTCTTGCACAAATGTTTGCACAGCTTGCCAAAATAAATCATCGCCCAACTCTGCCCGAATCATGTGATAAACACAAGATCCTTTTTCATAAATGTGGCGGTCATAAAGTTCAATTGCTTGTCGGTAAACATGAGTTACCATTGGTCGGCGGTAACGACTGCTATCTTCACTTAAATAACTCCGTGCTTCTGACAACCGATAATATGCGGCTTCTTGGTCGCCATATTCCCGTTCTGTCCACATCACCTCAGAATAGGAAGCCATTCCTTCCTTAATCCAAGCATGGGACCAATGTTTAATGACTACCAAATCCCCAAACCATTGGTGTGCGAGTTCATGGACAACTAAACTTTCGGTATTGCGATTATCTAATATTGCCCGTGCATCTAGTAAACAGCGGTCAGTTAATAGAGTTGTGGAAGTGTTTTCCATTCCTCCAAAAATAAAATCATCTACACAAACTTGGGCATATTTGGCGAAAGGGTAAGGATAACCATACTTTTCGCTCAAGAATTTAATCATTTGCGGAGTTTTGCCCATACTCCTTTTAGCATCTGCTTCTCGTCCTTTCTCGACGTAGTAGGTCACGGCTTTATCATGCCACTCGTCTCGAATTTCCGCAAAATCACCGACGGCTAAAGTCATCAAGTAGGTAGGATGAACTTGTTGTTGTGACCAATGGTAGGTTTTATATTTTGCCTCTTCTACCGTATCAATTAGTTCACCGTTGGAAATAGCAACCAAGGGGTTAGGAACGCGGACACGGATTTCTGAAGTTGATAGTTGTCCGGGGTAGTCGAAACAAGGAAACCAGTAGCGAGAATCTTCGTCTTCTCCTTGTGTCCAGACTTGGGTAGGTTTGTGGGGGTAGTGTTTGTCAGGTTGAATAAAGTAAATCCCGCGTTGGGGTTTTTCGACGGTGTAGGCGATCGCAATTAACAAGCGATGACCAATTTCTGTGGGCTGTGACAGGTAAATACAAAGTTTTTCGCCGTCATATTCAAACTTTTGCTCAACTTCGTTGACCTGGACAGCGGTGATTTTCAGATTTACCGCATCCAAAGTTAATCTATCAATCCCATTCCGCACTGGTAATAGACGAATACTACAACTGCCGTAGCAACTTTGATTAGGGATATCTAAACTAATATCCAGAAAAATATGTTCTACCTGTCCAGGTCGGTCAGGGTTATAGTGTGGTTTTGCCCCTGGTAACTCAAAACGTTTGTGTCCGGTTTTTTCGGTATCAAAATACGACTGCAACATTTATTATTTCTAGCCTTTTAATTCTAAAACATTTAATGGGATGTAAGTCATACAAGTAAGGAACTGTAGCGTAGTATGACATTTTTTGACTGTTTGATCTTAGTAGTGTCGGCACTATCTGATCTACAGATTGATACAGCTAATTTAGCTACTGCTGTCACACTCAAAACCCCAGGTATCGCCCTCTTGGCTATCTCGGTTCCAGAGGATGTTGATCCGTGAGTCGTTGTTATTGAGTATAAATACTACTAATTTTCCATATAGTTTTAGAATAACTTGGAGGTGATAAATTGACTATTGTTTTCAAAAGGATAAAATATCATTTGCGGATTCAGTTCTGACCATAGTGGAGTATTATTTAAAGCCAATTACAACTTTTTAATGACCATAAGCCTGTCATTATATCAGTAAATACCGTGAAATTAGCGGCAATTAATGATAAAAAAGGATTCAGAAGTCAGAATTTCATATAAATTGTGACCAAATTTACAGTTATAAGGAGCATTTATCAATGTCTGAAAAGAAATCATCGTTTTTAATTCCCGTGATTGGTACTGCTGTAATCATAGCAGGAGGAATAGCAGCTTATATGTATCTCAAGGGTGGTGCTGATACTTCAAGCCCTTTAGGTAGTGCTAAATTAGTACCTGCAACGGCATTAATGGCAACTTATATTGACACTAATCCTGAATCCTGGAAAAAATTACAGCAGTTTGGTACTCCAGAAGCACAGAAATTGCTGACAAAGGAGTTTCAGGATTTCAACCAACAAATGTTGAATGATAGTCAGATTGCTTACGAAGCAGATATCAAACCTTGGGTTGGTGGTGTGATGATTGCAGTACTACCACCGGATGCAAAAAAAGTATCCCAGAATAACTTTCGTCCCTCGGAAGCGGCAAATTTTTTGTTAGTAGTAGGTATCAAGGACAAAATAGCTGCTCTAAAATTTGCTAATAAGTTGAAAGACAAAAAAAATGTCAAAATTCAAGAATCGGATTACAAAGGTCAAAAGATTATCGAATCTACAGGTCAAGGTCAACCGACTTATGTAACGGTTTTGAATAATGAGTATTTGCTTTTAACATCAAATAAACAATCTGTAGAAAAAGCTATTGATACCTATAAAGGTGAACCCTCTTTTGCAACTAAAGAAGGGGCAAATGATATTCTTACCAAAGGTGTGGATGTTAAAAACAGTTTAGCTCAAATTTATGTACCTGATTATGCCAATATGGTACAAAAATTAACGGCTTTCAGTCCCCAATCTCAACAATTGCCCCCACAAACTCTGGCGCAAATTAAGCAAGTTAAATCATTGGTAGCAGGTGTGGGTATAGATGATGCGGGATTAAGATTAAAAACGATTGTAAATTTAGATCCTCTACTGAATAAATTTGAATATCAAACTACTCCAGCCAAGGTAATAGGACAATTTCCTAGTGAAACAGTTGCTTTAGCCAGTGGACAAGGTATTAGTAAAAGTTGGCAAACTTTTGTAGAACAGTCTAAGAATTATCCTGAATTAAATCAAGGATTGCAACAAGCGAGGACACAACTAAAAGTCCTACAACTTGATTTAGATAAAGATATTTTTAGCTGGATGAATGGTGAGTTTGGCTTAGGTGCTATTCAATCTAATCAAGGTTTATTAGCTAATGTAGGTTTTGGCGGTGCTTTAGTATTAGATACGAGCGATCGCAAAACTGCTGAAGCTACGTTTACTAAACTCGATGATTTTGCCAAACAGCAATCTCTCAATGTGGCTCAAAGAAACATTGGTGGTAAAAATGTCACAGAATGGCAAATTCCCCAACAGGGCGCTCTTGTAGCTCATGGTTGGCTCAATGATAATACGGCATTTCTAGCTATTGGTGGACCTGTTGCGGAAAAACTAGCAGATCATAAAGGTGCAGCACTTGATCAGAGTGATACTTTTAAAAGTATTACGGGTTCTTTGCAAAAACCCAATGCTGGTTATTTCTATTTAGATATGGACAAAACCAAAACTATCATTGAGCGTTTATCTGCTCAAAGTCAACCGCTACCTCCAGATGCTACTGCTATTCTCTCTTCTATTCGTGGTATTGGTGTGACTGTTAATAGTCCTAGTAAATCAATTACTCAAATGGAGTTGTTGTTATCTCTTAAACCTAGTAAAGGGAAATAAATTTTTCTCCCGCAGTTTGTAGGGTGCGTCAGACCCGATAATTTGGCAAAAAACAGCTATCTTCTCTCTGACGCACATTGGTAGCTAATAGATGAATGATTGTTTCTAATGTTGCAGGTGGAAGTTGCTTGGCACAAGCGTAAATCTGAGCTAAAAGCAATGA
Source organism: Nostocales cyanobacterium ELA583 (assembly GCA_037131225.1). Lineage (GTDB taxonomy): Bacteria > Cyanobacteriota > Cyanobacteriia > Cyanobacteriales > Nostocaceae > Dolichospermum. The sequence continues at coordinate 38,239 of JBAXRM010000018.1, forward strand.
CGGCAAGGAACTCACACTTTTACCTCTGGAAAAAAAGCCAAATCCGCACTTAGTACAGTGGGAACTAAAACTGCACGGTCTAGATATTTATTTCCCCGTTCACAGGAGGTTTCTGGACTGAATAAACACGCATGACAAGCTGCCCAATGTAGAGAAGTTGTTCCCTTCAAAGGGGTATGTTCTGCACACAAGGGGTCAGAAGTACACAACTGCATCTGTTCTAAAGCTTGGTCAATATGATAACCCAGCTTTTTTGGTTCTCCCAAACTTACTAAGCCTCCCAAAGTTCCCTCGCTGTCAGGTGCTGCGGTGTAAATCAGTACACCTGCCATTGGACTACCTTCTTCTTGAGGACGTTTGGAGTAAATTCGTTCTTTTAAACTGGCAGCATTATAGCCACACTCTATTGCCATTTGTCGCATGAGGGCATGGGCGAAAGAGTGTAGTAAAATATAGCGAACTCCAGGGAATGTTATTTTCACTGGGTCGAGAGAACGAATTTTACACCACTGTTTATGAGCTTCAAAAGTTCGATTTTGATAATCTTGTAATAGTTGACTTTGTTCCCATTGACTCAATTTTTCTTCGTTAAACTGAATAAAAATACCTTCCCCTTTTACCTCACTTGCGGGAACCCATTGAGGATTTTTACGGCTCAAGTCTACTAAATGTTCCGTGAGTATTTCCCCTTCATCTATAAAGTCACCCGGTGATTGAATGCGTGTAAAACTAATTAGGGCGCGAACTTCCCGCAATCTTTCTGCTAATACAACTTGGGAAAAATAATCTTCATAGCCAGCAGGAGGTTTGACTGGTTTTAACTGAAAATCTGGTGTATTAAAATTGGGGTCTGCTTGGGAAAAAATTTCCCATTCTGGAGTTTTTAAGTCCCTGGCATTTTTATCATCTGAATTACTTTCTTGTTGATTTTGTTTTTCTTCAATTATTGTCCAGATTTCTTCTAGGGGATGTTTTGATAATTCGATTAATAATTCAGGAAATTGACCGATTGCTTGTAATAAATCTAGATTACTTTTTAAAATATCTTGGCTGGTAGCTTTATTTAAAACGTGCCAATATTGCTCGATTATTTGGAATAATTGATGGGAACTTTCAGGAATTGACAAAGCGGAAAGGGTAATGGGGAACCAACTATTAGATGCACCTAATAAAATGGTTTTCATTTGTTTGTCGCAGGTATCATCAAAGTCACGTAAATGGGGATGACGGGCGCGACAACGAGGCATATTTTCTTTTCCGCTTTCACCAAAAGCATCTGATAAAGGGCGTTGTTGACCACAACTGCATATTACAAAAATATCACTGGGAGAACCAGATACACCATATTCTTCAAATCTCAAAGCACCATTACAGTTAGTATTTTCTCGATGGACAAAGTAACTCCAGGGAAAATCATCTAAATGTCCTCTTTCACAAGAAACAAGAAACCGTGAGGGTATGGCTGTTGGTTCTTTTTTGTTTTTAGGACAATTTTTATGAACATATTTAGTTTGATCTGGTCGGTAAGGATTGTCTTTGAATTGAAAAAGTTCTGATTTTAGGGAAGCAAGTAAATGACATTTAGGGCAAACCATCCAACTAGGAAAAGGTGCGACTGGGATTCCTATTCTGTTGACTTCATCAAAGGGACCAGATGATGTGACATTTTCTGGAGGCGTGGGAGGTGAAAGCAGTCGTTTTACTTGTGAACCTAATTCTTTACGAACAGCAGCTAAAAGTCTTGGTTCATTTAATTCGAGTGCATTTTGAGTGTTCCAGTCTTCTAAACCCATGACCATAACTGAGAGGTTGGGTAGGTCAAGTACAGCACCGACACCGAAGGAAAATAATATTTGACTGGGGCGTAATTCGCCAACTTTGTATTTATACATTTTGGGGATTGGGGATTGGGAATTGGGGATTGGGGATTGAGAATATGTTTACTAATTCTGTTTCTGTTTGGTCATTTTTTCTGGAAGGCGGTTAATGTCGTCGTCAGGTAAGTAGATGAACACAATAAAACCAATCTGTGTAAAGAAAAGTAAAATTACCTAAAACCTCTTCCCTATTGCCTTTTGCCTCTTGCCTTTTGCCTTTTCATAACGACAGTTTTTAATGCTCACCTACTTACTTGGTCTTGTAAAATTAATCCTACGGTTGGTTCTACATTGCGTAGGGAATTTAAACAAGTAAAATCTTGCCAGTTTTCTCGACCTGCTGATTTTAATAGTTCTATGGTTAAACCGTCCCGCTTTTCTATTTGGTATTTAAGAATGCCCCCACCTTGTAGGTTTTGGGCTTTGCTTAACCAAATATCTAGTTTGGCTTCTAGTGCTTGTTTTACCATTTTCTGGGTTTCAGCATCCCCTACTAATCCGGCGCGATCGCAAATTGTTTCTATTGCAGCTTTAATATAAGGATGGTGGCGTTCAATTCTTCCTGCTTGGTCATTACCATTAAATTCCTTACCTGCTAACCTCACTAATGTAACAAATAATGCTGCTAAACCTCTATCAATGGCACGAGGCGCGAAAGGTGTTAATGATAAGGCTTCTACGTGCTGGTAAAAGGTGGCGTGGTAATGTTCAAATCTTTCATAATGGGATAAATCTCTAGGACGCGCCCAATTATACACTGTTAATACTAAACCTGGATATGTCCGCCCTACACGGCTGGTAGCTTGAATATACTCGGCTGTGTTTTTTGGCTGTCCTGTTACTGCCATAATACCTAACCGTTTTACGTCCACACCTACGGAAATCATGTTAGTAGCTAGGAGAACATCTAATGGTTCTAATTGATTAACTGTTTGTTTTGCTTTCCGCTTGGCTTTAATTTCGGCTTCTTTTTGCGGATCAAAGGTGGTTTCGAGTCTGTCTAAAATTTCTGGAATTTCTGTAGAGTCTCTGCGTGATGTCAGTTCTTCTAAATTTATTCTCAGTCTTTTTGCTAGTCCCCGACGATCCATTTTTCCTAGACGAATACGAACATCATCATCTACTAACCTTCTCATTCCCCCTAATTCTCGCATGGAATTAAAATAACCTACTAGGGTCATCCAAGGATCAGCGCGATCGCCATATCCTTGATTTTCATACAGAAATTGGGAAGCTGATAAAATCGCTATATATACACGAATTGATACCGCTTTTAACCTGCGTCCTGTGGCACAAATTCCCAAATAACGCCTACCGGGATTAATTTCACTAGGTTGACGTTGACGGGAAAAAAAGTTATCTTCCACATCCAAACATTGGGGAGGAAAAACCTGTAAATCTCGCAAAAATAAGTTATATATTTGACTTTGTGCTTGGCGAATCGTAGCCGTAGAAGCCACAACTTTAGGGCGTACTTTTTTACCATCAACTTCCCAGGATGCTAACTCATCTACGGCTGTTTCATAGAGTCCCACTAAAGTCCCCAGAGGTCCACTAATTAGGTGTAACTCGTCTTGAATAATTAAATCTGGTGGTCGCAGCTTGTTAAAGGGGATAGTTTTAGCAGCAGCTAAATTAGTAGTTTTCCGGTGTGAATCTGTATCTTCTATATTAGAAGAACGAAAACCATGACGCTGACAATAGCCATCTACTTGACCAAATAACATTTGTACTTCACCTTTCCAGGGCATTTGGGCAAATTTATCAACTGTAGCAATTAGTAAACTTGGTAAACGGCGATATATTTCTTCATCAACAACGAGAATGGGTAAACCCTCACCCGGAGATTGTTTTTCAGTAAATAAACACCGTCCTAAATCATCACCACAGTATATTAATGTCCGTCCCCTTCCTTTAACAACAGATTCAACTTTTATATGTTTACCGGGGTTAATTTTAGTACCACACCAAGGACAATTATTTAATTGATGGGGTGAACCGCTACCGCTTTGCTGATACTGTCCCCGTTCTTGTTTACAAAATTCCTCGCTTTGATTGGTATGATTAGGGGTTGTGCGCTGACCTACCCATAAACCAATTCTAAAAGGTTCTTTACCCCATCTACTTTCATTTGTTTTGCGGATAGATTCACAAGCACAAATTAAAGTCGTAGCGCGTTGAAATTGCTGTAAAGTCAACAATCGTAGCGTGTAGCGCATGAGAACAGCAACCCCATACTCTCCAGAACGTCCCGCAATATTACCTTGTAATCTGCGTAAACCCAGAGTATAAGCTGTTAAACCTAAATATGCTTCAGTTTTACCCCCACCAGTAGGAAACCAAAGTAAATCTGCAACTGCATCCTGGGGATGACTTCTATCTGGGTGATGTAAATTGGTAATACTAGGTAAATTGAGTAAAATAAATGCTAACTGAAAGGGAAACCAGCGAGGTTGAGAAAGGGAAATTTGCTGTAAATCTGCGGTTTTATTTTGACGGATTTGTTCTGAATAAATAGAATGAACTCTCTGTAAATACATTGCTTGATTCATAAACCGAAAAGCGTCTGCTGCTTTTTCATCGGTTTGTAACAATGTCAGTCCTTCCCTAATTCTATTTAAAGTCTGTTCACATTTTTGAATAGCAGTTTTCGCTTCATTTTCATAGTCTGTTAATCCGGTTGCGGGGTCAGATATCCGTTGTTTTTGGGTATTAATCCAACTCTGATAAGCTGTAATTAAAGGACTAATTTTATTAGCAAGATCACCAGTTGCAGTTGTAGATAATTCTTGCATATCTAAAACCAATCCTGCTAATTCTGGAATTTCGTCTACTTGTGGAGGAGAGGTTTTAGGAACTTCATAAGCTGGAATTACTGAAATTGATAATTCAACAGCACGTTCTTTAGTTCCTGATGCTGTTTTTGCATGGACACTGACACCATGACCAATGGCAAATTCTACCTGTTTACGGTAAAGCATGGCCATAGTTTTTTCTTCAGTATAAATTACAGGATCTAATTTTCCTAATGATCGGGGTTGATGTCGTTTTAAGAAAATATCAGGATGTTGAGAATCGGCGGATTTAACCCTTAATTCTGGTTGAAATAACCAAGTTTCATCTCGTGATTTAGCTGTTTCTCTTTGTCCATTGATTAAAAATAAACTGACAATAAAATCACCGTTATTTTGTTTCCTAATTTGTCCTTTGACATAAACTTCAGGATATTGTGGATCAACTATCCAATTATTAATTACTCCCTCAATTAAAGGAATAGTAGGAGAATTAGCGCGAATTTGTTCCCGTTTCCAAACTTTTTTAGTTTGACCATCTACTTTGGTCAAGATTTCGCTATCAGTACGGTGATACTGTCCCCATCCTGCGGTAATTTGTAATACTTTAGCTGTACAATTAACACAAAATGTCATTCCTAGAGAGGATGGAAACATAGTTTCTACTGGTGGGACATTAACTTCTGTACTACCATCTTCCACAGTACCTTTACCACTAATAGCTAATTCATCATTATTTCCGGGTAAATAACAATCTACTTCCCGTAAATTATCATCTAATTTATCCGAATTATCTAAATTATCATCTTTGGATATTTGATTAACAACACTGGATTTTTCTATTGTTTCTTCAGTGATGCGACGGTGTTGGGGTGCAAGTAGTCCTACTAAATAGCGATCGCTTACACTCTTTTCATCTAATTCTTCATCTTCACCACCAGCAGGACCGAGTAAATCGTTAATAATTGCTATTTCTAATTCTTCTCGAATTTTATAAGCTGTGGGTATCGTTGCTTCCAATATAGGTTTTATATTTTCCTCTGCTAGTGCTGGTTTTGCTTCTGCGATAACAACATTATTAGCAGGTACAAACTGTACATCTAAAAGACTACCTTGTCCTTCTGTTTGTTTACCTTCAGATGGCACAAATTGAGTTTCTAAAAGTTTACTTTGTTCCCATATTTGAGGAGTTGATTTTGTAGCTTTCTGTTTTTTTGTTCGAGATTTTTTAGGTTTATTTTTCTGATTATTTGTATAATTGGCAATGTCATTAGCAATATGATCGCTAATTTCCCCATCTATTCCTAACCAATCAGCATCTTTTCCTAAATCAATTCCATCTAAAAGTATTTCTAATTGTGCTTCTGGTGCAGAAATTACACTACTCCAATCTAATATAATTTGATGTTGACGCAGTTTTTTATTTATGTCTACTAAATCAAGTTCACCGGGAAGAATAGGAGGAAGTTGGATAATCATATAAGTAGGTGAGTGTTGAAAATTGTCGTTATGGCAAGGCAAAAGGCAAAAGGCAAGAGGCAAGAGTGAAGAGGGTTTGGGCGATTTTACATTTCTTTACACAGTTTAGTTTTATTGTGTTCACCTACTTATTGGGGAATTGGGAATTGGTGTAATTAGGTATTTTTAAGAGTCCACAATTATGGAAGTAGCATATTTTTTAACATAATCAAATTATACATCATATTGGTGAAATATTGGTAATAGTATAACTTATAACAAAAAATTAAAATAGATGACAATTATTAAAGTTTATTTAAAAAATGTCAGAATCAGGATAACCTGGATTTGAGGATGTACAAGATATTGTTTAGAGAATAAATAAGAAAATGTCCAATAAAAATAGTCGGTTTTAACCGACTTTAGCTTTTAGACAGGGAATTTATTCCCTGGCTATTATCATGAATTGACTATTAAGGTAAAAGTATTTTATAATGTCAAATATTCACAGAAAATTTATCAACAACATCCTGTAAATCCTATAATCCTGGAAATCCTGATTCAGACAATTCCCCATTCCCAATTCCCCATTCCCCATTCCCAATTTATATTATTATAATAATTTATCAACAAATTCTGATAAAACCGTGAGTTTTGACAACGTTTGTAAGCTATTAGCTGAAAAATATCCTCTTGATTTTGCCCGGTGGTTACTACCAGAAGAACCACAAAGCGTCAAAGTTTTAAAAACTGAATTGAGTATTGAACCAATTCGTGCTGATTTTGTCACGTTTCTGAAAAGTAAAAACCAAATTTTACACATCGAATTTCAGACACTATCAACTTCTCGAAAACCCATTCCTTTCCGCGTCCTAGATTATTATATTCGGTTAAAAAGACTATATCCCGAATGTACCATTATCCAAGTCGTGATTTTCCTCCAGGAAACAGAAGATAAAAATGCTTTTATCAATGTTTACCAAGATGTAAATACTACCCACTATTATCAAATAATTAGAATGTGGGAACAAGACCCTGTTTTATTTCTTAATAATCCCGCACTTTTACCATTAGCACCATTAACCCGCACAAATGCACCTCAAGATTTATTATCGCAGGTTGCTGAAAGTGTTGCTAAAATTGAGGAAATAGAAATCAAGCGGGATATTGTAGCCTGTACTGAGATTTTAGCAGGTTTACGGTTTGAGAAACAACTGATTAGTCAATTACTTAGGGAGGATATTATGCGAGAATCAGTAATTTATCAAGATATTTTGCAAAAAGGCGAAGAAAAGGGTAGAAAGGAAGGTGAGAAACGGGGTGAACAACGAGGTAGAGAATTAGGTGAACAACGGACAATTATCCGTTTACTTAATCGTCGGTTTGGAGAATTAGATTCATCATTGGTTGATAGAATCACAACTTTGAATATTGAAAAGTTGGATAATTTAGCAGATGCTTTATTAGACTTTTCTAATATCAATGATTTGGTAAATTGGTTAAATGACAATCAACATGAAGGTCAAAATTAATCAACACTAACAACTGTAATTTTATGAGAGTCCGTTTTAACGGACTTTCTCTATAAGACGAGGACATTATGCAAGAATCAGTAATTTATCAAGATATTTTCCAAAAAGGTGAGAAACAAGGTAACAAACAAGGTGAAGAACGGACAATTATCCGTTTACTTAATCGTCGGTTTGGAGAATTAGATTCATCATTGGTTGATAAAATAAAAACTCTGAATATTGAAAAGTTGGATAATTTAGCAGACGCTTTATTAGACTTTTCAAATATCAATGATTTGGTAGATTGGTTAAATGATAATTAGTTAGGGAATTGCGTAATAATAATTTTATTTTGTCTGAATCAGGATATCCAGGATTTAAGGATTTACAGGATGTGGTTTGATGTTTGGTTGTGTAGTGTTTTTGATTTTTTTGTCTGAAATGGCTAACGCCACGCTGCGCGAACAGGATGTCCAGGATTTAAGGATGTACAGGATGTGGTTTGATGTTTGGTTGTGTAGTGTTTTTGATTTTTTTGTCTGAAATGGCTAACGCCACGCTGCGCGAACAGGATGTCCAGGATTTAAGGATGTACAGGATGTGGTTTGATGTTTGGTTGTGTAGTGTTTTTGATTTTTTTGTCTGAA
>JBAXRM010000019.1:0-45509 GCA_037131225.1 Nostocales cyanobacterium ELA583
TATAGAAACATAAAAATCATCTCAATCCAAAATAAAACAAAATCCTGTAAATCCTGATATGGCTTGCGCCACGCTACGCTATCAGACAATTAAATTAAATCAGTAATAGAAAACTGTCGCTGTTTCTCTAAGTCTTGTAAATGGATTTTTTCTATATATATGGCTTCAGCATAATATTTATCTTTTTCTGGTTCAGTTTCAGGATCTATTTTTTCCCATTGTTCCATAAAATAATGATAGCGTTTTTCTCTAAACACTCTCTCCATACAAGCTAACGCTGCTTGGATAACGTGAGGAGTTCGTAATATTTCTGTTTTGTTTTTTTCGTTAAGATGAAATAAATGGGAAACTACTTCCAATTCTTCTTCTAATTCTAAATATCTATTTTGCACACTAGAAATTAAATCAACTTCATCAACTGTAAATTCTGCCATTTGTTGCCACAAAAAGCGATGATGAGAAAGACTAAATTCTAAATTGCGGGTTTCTAAATCTTCAATAATTATTTGTCTTTGTCGGGAAGAATGAAGATAAATTATTAATAATAATGCCTCTGCTCGTTCTAGTAAACTCCGTTCTGTGGTTACTAAAGATAATTTTGGGGTTTTAGGTTGCTGGTTGCGTATTTGCTGAGATGAAGATTTTATCCTCCCAGGTTTAATTTGAGTGAGGAGATTTTCAACTCTTAAAGGAATAAGTCGAGTATCTCCTAAACTCAATATTTCTGCACAGTAGGAAACATAATAATTAAGTGTGTCACTATTAACGATATTTTGCAATAGTTTAACTATTTGCTGGGTGACTTGTTGAAAGTCTGTAGCTTGTTTTAAATCCCGATTTTCAATAATTTTTTGAATTTGCCAATCGAGCCAAAGTGGCGCATTTGTTAATAGTTGTTGATAATCTGCCGAAGTATGATTATGTAGATATTCATCAGCATCTTTACCATTAGGTAAATTGAGGATTTTTAATTGTACTTCCCCTGCATAAGCTAAATTAGCAATTTCTCCAATTGCTCTTTCTGTAGCGTTTGTTCCGGCTTTATCAGCATCAAAATTCAGGATTAATTGTTTGGATTCACTGTAACGTAATAAGAGCCGTACTTGTTCGATACTCAATGCTGTACCCAGAGAAGCAACAACGTTATTAATTCCCGCTGTATGGAGGGCAATAGCATCAAAATATCCCTCCACAACTACCGCTTGATCAACTTTAGAAATACCCTCTTTAGCTTCATCTAAAGCAAATAAGATTTTACCTTTACTAAATAATTCTGTTTCGGGAGAATTAAGATATTTCGGTTGTTCATCTGTTAAAGTTCTGCCACCAAAAGCAATAACTCTACCTTGAATATCACGAATAGGAATCATTAAGCGGTCACGAAATACATCATAATATCCTCCTCCTTCTTTTCGCGGTTTAATTAATCCTGCTTGTTCTACTAATTGCACAGGATGATGTTTACTTTCTACCAAATAACGGTACAGAGTTTCCCAACCAGCAGGAGCATAACCTAAACCAAATTGTTGAATTGTTCCTTGTTGAAATTGCCGACTTTTTTCTAAATATTCTAATGCTTTTTGTCCTTGAGATTGTCTTAAAGTGTGTTGATAAAATTGAGCAGCAGAAGCGAGAACAGTATATAGTTGATCACGTAAAGATATTTGCCGTTGTAATTCTTGTCTTTGTTCAGGTTCTAAAGTTTTAACCGGGACTTGATAACGCTTTGCTAAATCTAGTACCACATCTGCAAATTGGCGTTTTCCCAAATCCATGACAAATTTAATAGCATTACCAGCAGCCTCACAGCCAAAGCAATGATACATTTGTCTATTGGGACTGACAGTAAAACTGGGGCTTTTTTCATCATGAAAAGGACATAAACCCACAAAATCTTTACCCCGCTTCCGCAAGACTACATACTCCGAAACTACATCAACAATATCAGCCCGGAGTTTAACTTCTTCAATAGTATCTGGATGTAAGCGGGGAATTTGCATTAGGGGTCAATGATGAGCAGTGATATCTATTATATTTGTTTTATATTTATTTTGCGTATTAGTGAAGCGAAATATCAAGGGGAGCTATGTAACAAAAATAGATTAACTAATTCATAGTAATCATAACAATAATACACTAATATATGAGACGATCCTGTTTAAATATCCTGTAAACATGAACCAAGAAGATTTTATGCGTTTAGCCATAGAAGAAGCAAAGAAAGGAGATGCACCTTATGGTGCTGTAATAGTGAAAGATAATCAAGTAGTTGCAACAGCTTATAACAGTGTAAAACGATATAGTGATGCCTCAGCCCATGCAGAAATGAATGCCATTCGTATTTTAACAGCTAAACTAAAAAATACTTCCTTAAAGGGCTATTGTATATATACTACTGGTGAACCTTGTCCAATGTGTGCTACTGCTTGTGTATGGAGTGGCATATCAGAAATTATCTATGGTGCTTCAATAGCCGATTTAATTTCTATTAATCAAGCACAAATCAATATATCTTGCGAAGAAATTATAGCTAAATCATTTAGAAAAATGAAGGTAACAAAAGGGATTCTGAGAAAGGAATGTCTAGAATTGTTTGCATAAATAAAGCCCCAGTATATTACCAGTACCAGGGCATTTGCGTGTATGTCCAAAGACAACAAATTTTTAGAAAAAATAAATACAGAAAATTAAATGAATCTGATTAATTTTTCAGGCTTGTACTTACATATCAGATGCACCAGTAGCAATTAAACGTCTAAATAAGGCTGCTGACCAACCAGTTTCTTTAAGTACCGCAGCCGAAGAAACTTCTACATAAGCTTGCTCAATAAAAGCTAAATCAATCATGCAAACTTTAGCTAAGGCATCTTTTAATTCATCTGATTTACCATCAGCTTTGAGTTTTTTACCAACTTTATCAACAACAACTGCCATTGCGGGAACTACGTGCTGAGGACCAATACCAATTTTTACGTGAATTAATCCAATGTGCCAGCGACATTTTGCATAGTCATCACCCCAATTATCCATACCTGTGAACATCTGATTAAACCAGTCAATAAAGGTAGCGTGTAAGCGATGAACTCGTCCTTCAGTGGCATTTAAAATACCATTCATTTCTGCATCCCGTCCCAGGTAGGCATAAAAATGATTTGCCATTTCTTCAGCAACCGCTGTTCCCCAATCTGTATTTGCTTGCATTACCTTTTTATCTTCAGCAGTCAGACCAATACGAGTTTCCATTGTGGTCAAAAAAGCGCGAGGTTCAATAGCCATAACTAATCCTTAAAAATATTTAGGTGGAGATTTAATTAACTTTTGTTGATACTCAAAGAAAGGATAAAGTATCAACTTTTCTCAAAATTTGGTATTCCTATAAAGGAGTGAATTCAAACACATCATGAGTCCCACCTCTGAGGACTGATTCAGTATGTACTCCTCTCAACCGCTTACCAATTAGTTGCTCAACAGCACCCCAAACTGCACCCATCGTAAAAGTGCATTTACGGGGAGAATCCATAGCTTCACCAGCAGAACAAAGAGTTTCAGTAGTATAGACTTTAATGATTTCACCTTCAGAAATCATCTTTTCAACTATACATAAACAAGTCCCTTCTTTACCTAAAGCTTGCTTTAATTTAACAGCCGCATCATCTAATGACATTGAAGATCCTGCTAAACCTAAATCTTCAGCCAACTTTTTGCCCCTAGCACGACCGGCTGTCGTCAGAGCTATAGCTGTAGCTTTTTCTCCCAAAGCTTCTTCCATACCTGTAATAGCAGCTTTAAAGCAGACAATACTACTAAAGTCGCCTAATTCTTTACGTAATAGTGACATAATTTTAATTCCAAAGTTGAAGATTGTGGATAGTAATTAAGCAGTTTTACTTCGCAGAAAACCGACTAAATTTTTGAGAAATGATTGACTAACCGCTGGTTTTTGAGCAGGTTCTGGTACTGGTGCGATGATAGGTATTTCATAAGTAGAAACTTCCTCAGTCATAGGGATAGAAGTAGCCGCAACCATGAAATGCTCTTCTGCTAAACCAACAACAATCAAACGGAACGCTATTTGCAATACTGTATCTACGGTGAGATTTAGTTGGTTGGCAATTTTTGCAAGGGGAACTTCACCATTGGCAAATTCCCATACTTGCCATTCTTGAGCATTTAGCTGTAATCGGGGTTTTGCACTTAATCCTGATAAACCAGAAGTGGGATCTGGTAGTTTCTCGGCTAAGGCAGTCCAGTCTCGTAATGCTCGCAAACCGATTAATATAACTTCGGTTGCGGACATACTCAAACCCGTCATTTCTCCTAATGGCAATGCTGTGATTGGCTCAAATTTAAACTCGCCATTTTTAATTTGAAATAAAGCACAGACTGGACGAAGAACTTGAGAGTTAAATAATAGTTTTAGTTGTTCTGGTTGGATTAAACCTTGAGATTTTAGACATAGTCCTAGAGGTGAATTAATAAAACAGGAAGAAATATGAGTCACCCTAGAAATAACGCGCTCACTTATCCAGCCTCGTTGAGCAATCATTAAGGTTAAACCTTGTTGATCTAAACGATCAGATGCAGCTACAACCCGTCCTTGATGCAGCCAAATATAATAAATTTGTTTGGCGTTATTTTGATTTTCGTTAGGTGACAATTCAATATGAAGTACACCTGTTTTTTTGCCTTGGTCTAAAAATTGCAATAATTCTGGCAAAGAAAAATCTGCAAAGTTACCAGTAATAGACATAACCGACCTCCTTATTCGTAAGAAAATTATTAAAATCTAGAATCCAAATATGCTGATATGCAATTTGAAAAAAGCTCTTAGCTTTCAACTGCACAGCTTTCCATTAAGTGCTGTACTAAATGAATTACGGCTTCAGCTACTGAGTCTCTTTCGTTGGGATTGACTTTAACTAGAGGAGGCCGATTTTCTTCATCTACATAACCAATAGCTAGATATATATCTTCCTCTGCCCAAGCTCCAGGAAAATCTGTATGGGTGATACCAATTATCATAGGTACACTGACTCTCGCTTGCATAAAATTGATAATATTCCGTGCCTGACGAAATTCTCTCGGTCTATGGGCTGCTATGAGTACAATATAAGCGTGTGCTTTATTAATAAGAATATCCCACATAAAGTCAAAGCGAGTTTGACCAGGTGTTCCGTAAAGATGCAATGCCATATCAGGACCAAATTGCAATCTGCCAAAGTCAAAGGCTACAGTGGTTCTTTTCTTCAGCAATGCTGTTTCATCAGTTGCACGGGTATCTGTATCTACAACTTCGATTTCACTAACGGAACGAATGAAGGTAGATTTACCTGCTCCTACAGTTCCCGTAACAACCAAGCGCATAACTTCCATGTTTCTCCACCTCGCAAAAATGCTAAAAATTGTTCACATTTTTTCTTATTTCACCGTAGCAACATCGGCACTATACAGTCAATCAGCTGACATGAATAATCTAACCACTCGCTGCAAAAATAAACACATCCAAAATAAAATAGCAAGTTCCCTAGAATCAGCAGTATATATCTACCAGGGAACTCTAATTAAGTTACCTGTAAGATGCCTTTATTTACTGGACGATTAGCTTTAATTCTGCAAGAACTCGCTTGATTTCTAGCATCAGTAACCCCTGTTTAGCACTTTCACTAGCTAAAACGAGAAGAACTGCATCTTGACCACAACCAGTTAAGATTCCAAAGCCTTTATTGCCTTCTACAAAGATCCGGTCAATAGTTCCTCTGGCTAATTCCATCCCAATTCTTTCGCCCAAGGATAACATAGATGCTGACATCGCTGATACCCGTTCTTCATCCATGCCACCAGGTAAACTTGCTGCTAAAGGTAGTCCGTCAGGAGTGACAAGTGCTGCTCCCTGTACATCAGTAGTACCGCTAACAAAGTTTTGTAAAACCATGCTGAGTTTTTCTGCGTTAATAGCCATGATAATTATTCTCCGTGATTTTGAATTGGAAAGCGGGTATGAAAGTCAAGTAAATACTGAATTAAACAAACTCTTTTTTACTTGTATTAATAGAGTATCCTTTATTCTAAAGGCGTAAATTAAAATACGTTATTACCACCCCTTGAATGGGAAATTTAGTTCCTGGTTGTTCTTTTAATAAACTCGGCATATCTAAATCTTCACTCGATTTTAATCACATCTAATAACTCAGAAGTGTCTGGACTACTAGAAAATAACTGTCTTTTTACACCATGTTGCCAATTCATATTTGAACAATGATGGAACTGTATAAATAGATGTTGTTTCTCTAGCTCCCTTGTGATTTAAATTATGCCCCAGTCACAATTAACATGATACCGAGAAAATACTGAAATTTAGATTTTCTTATCATTAATATAAGTTAAGACTATATATAAGATTTTTTGGTTTGCTAAGGCTGTGTAACTCATGTAGAATAGGCTTTTTAGGCTATTCTACATGAATCAATATTTAGTATTGTGTATTAACTTTTGTCAAGAGTATCCACTATAGTTAGGTTTTCGGATTGTGTATTAATTTTTATCAAGAATATCAATTTCATGTACGCAAACATGATACGGACGAAAAGTTGTAACCCAGTAATGAATACTTAAATAAAAGGTGTTGCTGAAACTAGGTATGAATTTAAATGTAGAGACGTTCCATGGAACGTCTCTACAAGGGTTTGGATATCATCAAAAATCATTTTCATACATCAAATCAGCAACGCCAAATAAAATATGTACTATTTCTTAAAAGAATCCTGTTCTAAATAGGTAAAAAAACTATTAGCTAGGATAGCAGCTTGTGTGCGATCGCGTAAATTGAGCCGATTCAAAATGTTAGTAACATGATTTTTGACTGTTCCTTCAGAAATGTACAGTTTTTGGGCAATTTCTCGATTATTATCACCAATAGCAATTAACCGCAAAACTTCCTTTTCTCTAGGGGTAAGTTCTGCTAAATTCGCTGGTACAGATAGTTGCGGTGGAGTACCAAGAAATTGAGTCATAAGTTTTTTAACTATTCCTGGGCCTAATTGGGAATATCCTTTATCAACTGCACGAATGGCAACTGCTAATTCTTCTGAGGGTGTATCTTTGAGTAAATAACCCATTGCACCATTTTGGATTGCTGCTTTTACATATTCATCATCATCAAAAGTTGTTAAAATTAAAATTTTGCTGTGAGGGAAATGATGACTAATTTCTTTAGTAGCAGCAACTCCATCCATAATCGGCATTCTGATATCCATTAAAATTACATTTGGTTGCAGTTCCTTAACTAAATTAATTGCTATTTGACCATTTTCGGCTTCTCCCACAATTTCTATATCTGTTTCTAATTCTAATAAGGCTTTTAACCCTTGACGAATTAAACTTTGATCATCTACAAGTAAAATGGTAATCATTATTATTTGTCTCTGAGTAAGGGGATATTAACTATTATTTGACAACCAGCATTATAACTACTATGAATATGAAATTCACCTCTTAATGATAAAGTGCGATCGCGCATACTTTGTAAACCAAATCCGGTAGTATTTTGCTCCACATCAAAACCGCTGCCATTATCCTGAATTATTAATTTTAAAGTTTCTAAAGTTGTAGTTAATTCTAGTTGAACTTCTGTAGCTTGTGCATATTTAGAAATATTCGTGAATGATTCTTGAATAATCCGATAAATAGGAGTGCTGATTTCCATAGACAATGGAGAAATAATAGAAATTTGACAATTAGGTAAAATGCCAGTAGAACGCTGAAAATCTGCTGCTAGGATCTCAATTACTTGTTCTAATGTTTGTCCCTGTAAAGGATGGGATCTCATTTTAGAAACAGATTGACGGACATCTTGCAAGGCTTTTGACCCCAACTCTTTAGCAGTAGCTAAAAATGTCATAGCTCTAGGTATATCAGATTTTGATAACTTTAAAGCAGTTTCTAATTGGAGATTTAAAGCCGTGAGCGAATGTCCTAAAGAATCATGAATTTCTCTGGCAATACGATTACGTTCTTCTAAGGTAGCTTGATTTTCAATTTTCAGTGCATATTGACGGAGTTTTTCATTTGCAGTTTCTAGTTTATCTCGACTTTGCCGTTCAGATAAAACAGCATTCATTAATAATAAAACAAATACTAAACTTAAACCGAATAAAACTGCTAAACTAAAACTAAAAAATCTAAATCTTTCTTGTGCAAGTGGTGAAAATCTTCCAGGAGGTATGCGTTGTCTGAGAGTAAGTAAAAATAAAATAAATGAGGATAAAGTAACTGCTAATCTCCCTGGAAGTTGAAAAATTAAACAACTACGAGTTACTAGAATTAGATAAAGAAAAGGAAAAAGTCTCGCACTTCTACCACCAAAAAAGCCCGTAATTAAGATTAATACTACTTCAATAGCTGTATAAATAATTTTGTTAGTTTTATTAGAAGTAGGCAATCTTAAACCCATGAAACCAAAAATTGCCAAACTGCAAATTGTCAGTTCTGGATACATTGCAGAAAAGCGCGGTGAAGGAGATGGCATTAATGCCATTAATGCTGAAAATCCTAATAGTAACCATTCCAAATAAAGTAGAAATCGAAAAGGATGATTATTAAACTGAATAGGACGATTCATAAATAATTAAAAATTGAAAGTTAAAAATCAAGAAACTGCATACATGAGGACTTAAACGTCTGCCTGACTTAAAATATTTCTATCATAATTAAATGTAAATGGAATAGGGGTAGGATATCTAAATGCTAATGTCATGACTAAAGTAATGGGTGTAGACATGACTTTTGCCTCATATCATTACTGGATGTGAATCCCTATGATATAAACATAGAAAACAGACATAACCAAAAGGTAATTATGAAACTGAAGACATTATCACTGATTGCTGGCACTCTGGCTTTGACTTTAATTGCAACTCCCTTTGCAGTTCAAGCGCAAACAGGTTCACCGTCACCCCAACCTGGTAAGGAATGGCAAAAAGAAGGTCAATTTAAAAAGTTGAATTTGACCGCTGAACAAAAAGCTAAAATTAAGGAAATTGGCCGCAATACCCGCGCTCAAATTGAAGCTGTTTTTACTCCCGAACAAAAGACCAAATTACAAGCTGCAATGGCTCAACGTAAGGCTGAACATCAAGCACAACGTCAACAAAGACAAGGGCAACGTCAGGAAAGACGTGAGAAGAGGGGAGATATTTTTGCTTCTTTAAACTTAACTCAAGCACAAAAAGATCAAATTAAACAAATCAGAGAATCATCAAAACAACAAATGCAAGCTGTATTAACTCCCCAACAGCAAGCACAAATGAAGCAAATGCGGGAAAATATGCGTTCTCGTCGTCAACAACGTGAACCTCAATAATTCTTAACTACTTAAATAGGATTAATAAATCAGGGGTGGGTATAAAAGCTCATCTCTTTTTCATGTATATATAAATACAAAAGCAATCTCTATCTGATTTATTTTGTATCTCATAACACCGGGAAGTGCTGTAAATCAATTGGGTGATGAAAATCGCTGGTGTCCTATGTTTCTATTAACGCAGCTAAAAATTACAATTCTCGCTCGGTTTAAATTACAGTTTTATAATTTACTTGTTTCAGCAATTTATCGGAGGATACAACCAGAAAAGCTGACCTCAGCATGAATTCTGAGTCTAATGCTCAAAGTCGTCTTTAGACGAAACAGCTCTGGATTTATTGATGCTAATCTAGTTAAGGCTTATGATAATGAATGATAATGTATAAATAATAATATAGTATTTAAGTATTTTTTACATAGACATATTTTTACACACTTTGTTATTATTTGGCTAATAACAACTCGTAGTTTTGAATCATAAAACTACGAGTTGTTATATTTATTGTTGTTAGTATAGGTGCATTTGGGAGGATATTAGATTATGAAGTTTACTAAAATTGATTATAAAAAAACAACACTTTATCTAATGAGACTTTTTTGGAAGGTATTCTCACAGATAATAATTTACTTAATTATATTTTTTCAAAAGGTATTTTCAAAATTCCCAAGACGGCTAAAATTATTAACCATAATAATATTTCTTATCTTGACTATGCTAAGTATTCAAGGAATACAAAATTGGTTTCAAAAGTTAACATCACCATCTCCTGAAGTTGTTATTTCTCCTATATCTTCTCCAGTAGCTTTACCTCCAATTGACCGATTTTCAGATGGAGTTAATAAAGCTACTAATGCAGCAAGACTAGCTCAAAATGCAAAAACTTTAGATCAGTGGAATAAAGTAGTTAGTGAATGGCAGGCAGCTATCAATTTCATGAAGCTATCAATTTCATGAAGACTGTATCATCAACAAGTCCAAATTATGGTATAGCAAAACAAAGGATGGTAACTTATCCAAAGAACTTAGCCTATGCACAAAAAAATGTTGAAAATTTGAAACAGCAACAGTCAAAACTTCAGAAAGGACAAACCATTCGTGGTCAGCAGGTTTTTAATAGTTTAAAGGGAATTTATCAAGTTCGAGGTGGACTTACACCTGTACCTGTCGTCAGCGTAATTATTCCAAAAACTGGATGGGATAAACTCTCCCAAGGAGATAAAGTTAATCTAACTATGTATACCCAAAGCCTTATTTCAATTGTCAAATCTAACCCTGCTAAATATGTTGATATTTCTCAATCTGCTCCTGCATACAATCCTTTAGTAAATAAAACAGCTAATATTTGTCAAGATTGTTGGTCAATTATTTTAAGTAATAAAGATAGTCAACCTTATGGTATTGATGCAACTGTAGTTCAAGGGGATACTCCTTGGAAAGACGACGAGCCATGTTGTCGAGGAGTTAAGGCATCTGAATTTCTTCAAAATAACTTAGCATTAGCATCTGGACAAAAAAATGTTAGAAATTTGAAAAAACAAAAATCAAATTCGTCAAATTCGACTTCAGCATCAAATACATCAACTTCATCTTCCTCCACATCATCTCGAACTTTTTTAGGAAGAAGCGAGACGGGTTATGAGCTTTGGGCTGGTAAATGGGCTGGTGAAAAGTGCGTTTACGTTAAGGGAATTACAGAAGGTGATTTGGCACGTCTCAATACCGATATATGGGGCTTCAAAGATGCAGTCAAATTGCAGACAGGTTATAAATGTGTTCTATTTGAATAGATTGACAAAGACAAACTAACCCTGTATTTTTACTACCAGGGAATAATAATTTGCTGCTGCCTACAATTTACATTTTTTGAGGAATTAGATATGAAAGCTCGTGATTTCATTAAACCTGGTGAAAATATCATGGTTATTTTTACTGATGGTACGTTGCTTGAATTTAGTGATGATAATTCAGTTTTAACAGGAGATTGGAAGATTGATCCAAGTCATTTAATTGATCGAGTCATTATTTACGTGCATGACGATCAGAAAAATACTTTATATATTGGCAATCATGCTGGTATAAAATTTGTCGAGGAAAACAAGCGACATAAAATTCAATTAAGTCATGTTCAATATATAGGGGAAACGAAATTGAATTGGAATGACTTTGCTGAAGCAGGAGCAAATCCTGTTCGGTATCTCCCATAGCCTTAGATATAGAATGAGGAGAGCGATAGCGAAGCGCTCCGCAGGAATCGCATTTCTGGTGTAGAGTGAGAGCGATAGCAGAATGATAAACTCTTTGACCTACATTATAATAGTTCTTATCTACAGGCAACTTAACCAAAATTATTATGAGTATCAGTCTCACACCTAAGCAAGAACACTTTATTCAAACAAAGCTGCAAACTGGAAAATACCACTCTGTAGAAGAAGTTCTAGAAATTGCTCTCCAGTTGCTAGATGAATATGATCGTTCTGAGACAGAATGGGTTAAGGAAGTGCGTGAAAAAATTGATGCTGCTATTACAATTTCAGAACACACAGCACCTATTGATGGTGAAACATTTGTAAATCAAATTTTAGATCGTTTTCAGCAACAGCGACAGGTACAAAAATGAATCATTACGTTATTAATATTCTCGCTAGTCGTGACCTGAGCGAAATTGCTGACTACTTCTCACAAAACAACTTAGAAGCAGGTGAAAAATTTTTTCAGGAATTTAATCGTAAATCTCAACAATTAGTTTCCTTTCCAAATAGTGGTAAAAGCTACTCAAAAATACGTGCTGATTTGCGAGGATTACTCCTTGAAGACTATATAATTTTTTATAGAGTCTTGGATGATGGAATTGAAATTTTGCGGGTAGTAAGTGGTCGTCGTAATCTTCCCTCCGTTTTTGATGATTCTCAATAGAATAAAGAGGAATCATAAATGATATTTGAAAATTAAATGCACAAAAAAAGAGGTCTTTTTAGACCCCTGACAAAATTGAAATAAAATAATCTCTGATTTATAGAACTTAAGCTAAACCAGTATTTGTACCTTGCTTACCAGTTGCTAATTCAACCTTAACAATCTTGCCACCCATTTTTTGAATCCGTTGTTGTTCACGGAACCAGTTTTCATAAGGAACTAACTTAGTAAAGTAAGTATTTTGTAATTCGCGTTGGGTGCGAGTCCGGGTTAGGCTAGGAACACAAGCAGTTACTTTAAATAAACGAGCCATTTTGTTTCAAATCTCCTGATACTGTTTTGGAAACTTTTGTATCTCAAATATATTGAGTGAAAATCTTTAATTATTTTTTCCAAGACTGGAAACCAATCATCAACACCAGACTGATAACACTTACAATCAATTAGCAAGAGAACCTTCTAGTAATCATGATTGATCTCCAGACCAAAATACAAGCCGCACCTATATAACTAAGTGCAAAGCTAACTCTTAGCTCAAGCCAGAAGAGATATAGTCGAAGTAAACGCCCATTTCTTTACCAGCGTCAGGACCAACCAAACTAGCGGTTACTTCCTTCATAGCTTGGATAGCTTGAACGGTAGCGCCTACGGGTACTCCCAAGGAATTGTAGGTTTCTTTCAAACCATTCAATACACGCTCATCCAAAATGGAAGCGTCGCCAGCGAGCATAGCGTAGGTAGAGTAACGCAAGTAGTAATCCAAGTCACGGATACAAGCTGCGTAACGACGGGTGGTGTACATATTACCACCTGGACGGGTGATGTCAGAGTACAACAAAGATTTAGCTACAGCTTCTTTAACGATAGCAGCAGCGTTAGCACTGATGGTTGTAGCTGCACGAACGCGCAGTTCACCAGTAGCGAAGTAGCTTTGTAGCTTTGTTAAAGCAGCGGTATCAAGGTATTTACCTTGAACGTCTGAAGAATTGATAACGGAGGTAATTGCGTCTTGCATTGTTGTTTTTTCCTTATTTCCAACCTTATTGCCATAGTTTAAGTTTGAGCCGACAAAACAGCTAAAACCTAACCCATTGCTCCAACAACGTAGTCGAAGTAAGAACCAGCTTCACCAGCGTCTTCAGCAGACAACAAGGTAGCAGCAACGTTCTTCATAGCGGCAACGCCACCAGCAACTGCATCAATAGGAGTACCCAAAGATTTGTACATTTCACGTACACCAACGATACCGATTTCTTCAATAGCGGTAACATCGCCAGAAACGATTCCGTAGGTAACGAGACGGAGGTAGTAGTCTAAGTCACGCAAGCAAGTAGCTGTCATTTCTTGTCCGTAAGCGTTACCACCGGGGGAAACAACATCAGGACGTTTTTGGAACAATTGGTCGCCAGCTTGCTTGACAATGCGCTCGCGGTTTTCGGTCAATACTTGAGCGATGCGAAGACGTTGTGCGCCACCAGCAACAAAACCTTTGATTCTGTCTAATTCGCCGGGGCTGAGGTAGCGAGCTTCTGCATCAGCATTCACGATAGCTTTCGTGACGATACTCATTAATGGATTCCTCCAAAACTAATGTAACCAGAATTTGATTAAACTGGTACGATTTTACACGGTTGATAGTGGGCTTACATCTTGGTTTACATTTCTAGCCAGATTGACCGGATTTGGTGTAAACCAGGTGGAAAACTCAATTACCTTCCGCAAATCATTGTCCAGTATTATGTTGAGCATTTATTACTGCTCTTAATATTTTGTAACACTTATTTTCAGATTTGCTCTCTTGCAGAGGGTCTGAAAATGGGTAAAAGGCAATAGGCAACAGGCAATAGTTTTCCCAATTACCAATTACCAATTACCAATTACCAATTACCAATTACCTATCTATTAGGAAGACCACCTGTTAAGACAGAAGGAGACAAGCTAGACCAAGATTGTTTCACTAAGTCAGCTTCAGCCTGGACACTACCCAAGTAGTTACCTGCTGGTAAAGATGGATAGCGTTTGTAAGGTACTACGTCTTCACCAAAGTAACGAGCATACTCAGGACTGTTGACAATTGCCTCTACAGCCGCTCTTAAACCGCTATCAGCCAACAACTTGTTATATTGACGGATTTCGCCTTGGGTAGCGGGTGCGCGTCCCAAAAGGTGACGGAATAAGAATTCTATTACCTTGGTGTTGGGATAGGGCGTGTAGAACCGTTTGCGGTAGATATCAGAACTGGCTAGTTCTAGGACAAACTCACGCACGGTAATTTCGCCGTTACGCAATTTGCTATCTAAGTCAGAACGGCGGAAATAAGCAGGTACTTGACCGCTAAATACGTCCATAACTTGGACATAGATAGCATTAATTACCTGATTGGTTTCTGGAGAATTTGTCCCAGTGGTAGCGCGGAAAATCCGGGCTGGTTTGCGACGGCTTGTACCGACACCAACTTCTACAGACTGACCACGACCATCATTGAAAGAACGACCCAATTCAATAAACAAGGGTTTAGTCTTGTCCATTTTCTTGGCTTGGGCTGCCAAATCGGCGATCGCCTTAGCTAGAATTGGCGTATTCTCAGTTTTAATCCGCGGCTTAACAGTGGCAAAGCTAGGCACAACCAAATCATCATTTTGCTTGGTTAGCTGGTTGTATAACTTCTCTGTATTGGGGAAGTTAGCAGCAGGTAAAGTGGGGAAACGACGATAAGGAACAGTATCTTCACCGAATACCTGACGATATTCTGTACTATCTACCATTTCGCTAATAAAGGCACGAATACCTTGAGTAGCGAGAATTTGGTTATATTTACGAATTTCCGCTTGGTCAATAGGGGCGCGACCTAAGAAATGCTTAGTCCCCAACTCAATGACTTTGGTATTGGGGTAAGGTGTGTAAAATTCCTTCTGGTAAAGGCTAGAGTAACCCAAACCTTGAATAAATTCCTTAACGGTAATTTCACCGTTCACCAACTTACTTTCTAGAACTGTAAACTCGTTCTTAGAGATGTAAGGAGCAATGTCTCGCTCGAAAATCTGGCGATAAGCACCGCTAATCACAGTGTTAGCAGCAACCTTGTCATTCTTAACTGCTGTCAGTTTAAAGACCTTGGTTTGCTCACGTTGCTTAGTAACACCTTGGTTAATGCGGAAATCAATATCTGGTTCAGTTCGCATTTGGGTGACTGCACCCAATTCCACAAAGCGAGGTATTTCTTGTTTCTCAACATTCGCCAAATCTTCGCGGATAGTCCCCACGCGTAATTGACGTAAAGACACACCAGCAGGAGTTAGATAGCGTTCGTAAGGAACTGTATCTTCATTGAATGCTTGACAGTATTCTTCGCTGTCAATAATGGCATCAACGACCGCATAGAAGCCCTTCTTGGATGCAATGTCAAAATACTTGTTGTTCTCTTGACGACCGTAAGTAGGACGACCTAACAAGCGACGGTGAATATATTCAATCGCTTTACAGACATACAAAGAAGTCCAATACATCTTGCGGAATAAATCCGACTTAGCCAAAATCCGCACAAACTCGCGGACAGTGATATCGCCGTTTTCCAGCTTGATTTCTGCAACTTTTAGACGTTGACCTTCGTAAACATCACGACCGAAAACTTGTAGATAACAAGCCTTAATTACCGCTTGGGTAGAGCTTTCCGAGAACTTGACACTTACACCCTTAGCCGCTTTTCTGCCAATAGTTCCAGGTAACTGGTCTAACTTGAACACCTTAGCACCCAAAGTTCCAGGAGCTAAATCCCGTGCTTTAGGATTGCTGAGTTGGTTATTAATACCAGGTCCTTGGTGAATCAAGATCCGGCGGGTATCCTTACCAAATGGTGCAGGGCTGCTGCTGGGGTTGCGGGTTTCTTTGGGGAAAATCGCTCCAAATTGAATTTCCAAGGGGTCATTACCAGAACCATAGGGATGTTGGTCAGGTAATGGCTGTTCGTAAGCCGCAAAGGTGGTAATGAACTGAGGAACTTTACGGAAAGGCGCACTATATTTAAACAGGTCCTGCTGTTGTCCCCAGTTGCGACATTCTTGGGCTTCTTGTCCTAAACCACGAATGTAGGGAACAGTTTCTTCACCAAAGTAATCGCTGTATTCGTTGGAATCTACTAAAGCATCTACCAAACCAGCCAAACCTTTGAGAGAAACAATGGAGAAGTATTTTTGTACTTCTTCGCGGCTGCTTGGTCCCCGTCCCAAAATGTGACGGAAAGCCAATTCAATAACTCGGCTGTTAATAAAAGGTTGGTAAAACTGTTTTTGGTAAAGGGGAGATTTAGCAAGACGGCGAATAAACTCCTTCATGGAGATTTCGCAATTTTTAACTTTAGATTCCAAGTCAGAAATAGACAAGCTGTAAGCACGGGTAATGTCGCGCTCAAATACTTGTCTGTAAGCCGCTTTGATTACTTCTGTTTTTTCGCTAGAAGACAAACCTGGCTTCATGGCGTACTTGGGACGACGTTCTGCCGCAACAGAATAAATTTGCGGCAGTTGTAACCCTTGTTGGTCACCAGAAGGACGTTGGCGGACTTTAGCTGAAGGTGTTGGTGCTTTAAACTCTGTCAGCAACACATCCATATACTGAGTCACAATTTCTGTGGCTGCGGCATCTTTACGGAAATAAGACAGGGACGCTGCTTTAATTTCCTGCAAAGCGACGATGGTTGCTTCACCAGAACAGGCATTTTCAATAATTTCCCGTAAACCTCTGGTATTAACGGAAATAATATTGGGGTCGCCAGCGACAATGGCATAGGTAGCATAGCGTAAGAACCAGGACAAGTCCCGTAAGCTCTTAGCCATGTTGCTAGGACCATAACGAGCGACGTTAATGGGTCTAAATCCGGGAGGTGTAGGGCCACCTGCGGAAGTGTTGAAAATAGAACGCAGGTTTTCAAAGAAACCACCACGACTTTCAACGTAGGTGACTGTTCCTAGTGCCATACCCTCTTTGACACTAATACCAGCACCAGCCATTGCCAGTTCTCGCTCTTGGGGCTTTTCTAAGAAAGCCATTGGTGAACCACCAGTGAAAATCCGGTTAGCCGCACGAGAGACGATGATCTCGGAGTTTTCTGTCAGAATCTTGGCAATTTCTAACCGTTTTGCCCCAGAGGCAAAATAACTGCTAAGTTCGCTGAGTTCACCTCTTCCTAAAAAGCGGTCTTGTTGTTCCGCTTGGGAAATGGTGGCTACAGGTAAGGTTTGATATAGTTGCGGACGCGCAACTGAGCTTCCACCGCTTGCCTTAACACTCATTGGATTTTTAAATCTCCTATCATAATCGTTTATGTGTTAAGCCTGAGTTGCTTTTAGGCTTGACATTTTTGCGTATTTGTGGATTTTACGCCTGTAAAATCCGGTAAATTAACCCAGTCAGTTTTTAGATTAGAACGTTTTGTGTTTGCGCTGTTCGTTTATTAAGAAGTATGACGAATCTGTAATCTAAATTTGATATTCAAGAAGATGCTTACTTCCATTTTTCCGGCTGAATATAGATTTTATCCCACATTTTGGACTTATTTAATTGTTAAATTTAGTGATCAAAGATGGGAATAGACAAGAGGAGAAAATGAGAATGTTTTTATTGATACTCAGTTAAACAATATTCCTGATTGTATTTGGTGAATATCACTGCTAACTCATATTAAACGCCTTATGTGCTGTCGGTTCGCTCATTTTGAGATTCAGAAGGGAATTAAAGCCTTAATATAAAAGGAAAACGGCTATTTTTAAGTACCTCGTTAATTATCAGTAAAATTTATGACCATCACAGAAGGCATCCAGAGGTGATTATTTAAGGCGCAGGGATAGCAGAAATCATAAAATGGCAAAAGCTCTATGCAAGATAAAAACCTCTAAATCAGTTGAATAGCCTGGATTACAAGCCCTGTAAGACTTAATTAAATCTTGCAGGTTTTAAATGAGCGAACGTACACTGTATATGTACCTTTATGGCAATTAGGTTTATTTTTTCTCAAAGTTGGTAGTGTTTTGTTTGGAGGTGGTTATATTCGCTAAACAAGCTATTTCTGTTTCTAAGTTATCACGGGCAGATTGTTCAGCTATATCAAACATTAAAGGTGTAAAATAGATGTATTTACGTTCCAAAAATCTTTCTAAAACTTTTCTTCTACCTGTGATATATTCTAATTCTGAGACCCAAGCATATTCTTGACGAATAGCTTGCGAATATACTTGATATTCACTTGGTTTTACGGCTAAAATTGCTAAATCTGCATCAAGTAAAACGTGGCTATTGAAATTATCACCTTGATGATATTTAGTATTTAAAATTAATTGATAAACTGTATTAATATGATGTTTTGGAATTCCTAATTTTTCTAAGATTTCAGTAGCATAGTTAGCGCTTCTTTCTTCATTATCTTGAGCATGAGTATTATATATAACGTCATGAAACCAAGCTGCCAATTTTACGGAAGCTAAGTCTTGGGTATAGACTTGTAAAATATCAATGGTATTGATAACGTGAAAAATATGCTTTAAGTTGTGGTAGTAGCGATTGGGGCTAGAATAGGCTGCAACTAAATTAGTAAAAGCTTGATTAGCTGTTACTTTATCTACAGTGAAAGGGTAAAATGTGCTTTGCCAATGAAGAAATAAAACATATATCAGTTTTTCTGTATTCATAGATACTATCATGTTTGGTTAAAGCCTGACAGATCAACTTGTAAAGTTTAATATATATCATAATTCAGTAGTTAAACAGGCTTAATTTTTAGTTTTTAGGCATAAGTTGGACTGGCGTAATATTGCTGGAGCATATTTGCATTAAGGTAGTAGTTGATATCTACACCAATTCCTGGCATATAATGAATTTTATCTGGAGGGGCAAACCGATATTGCTTTGCACGATCTCTTGGATCATTTGGGGTGTTACCATCAGATTGCGTGGCTCTAGAGGATTATGCGACATTACGCGACCACTGGACATCCCAAATCCGATCAAACCCTTGCACACAATGTACACAAGCTGAAATTTCACAAGCCATGCCATCTACACGTCAACCTTGATTACGGAAATGGCGGGCAAAAGGCAGGATAAAGCCGTGTAAAGTACCAGGAATTGTACTTACCATTAAATCTTTCTTTATTCTTTAATTTGTAAGTATTTGTGGGTAAAAATTTTTCTTTTTTGTGATATTTTTCTCTACCAACAGAGATTTTTTTAAACTTGATAATATGACCGATACCATTGAACAAATCGCTCGATACCCACTTCAATTGAGGTATGTGGTTTAAAACCAATATCTTCTACTAAGGCATCAACATCAGCATAGGTTACAGGGACATCACCAGCTTGCATTGGTAGAAAATTTTTCTCAGCTTTCATTCCTAAGCAATTTTCTAAGGTTTCGATAAACTGCATTAATTCAATAGGCTGATTGTTACCAATATTGTAATTTTTGTATGGTGCATAACTTGTGGCGGGATCAGGCGCATTTCCCGACCAGTTAGGATTAGATTCAGCTACTTGATCAATAACCCGAATTACACCTTCAATAATGTCATCAATATAAGTAAAATCACGTTTCATTTTGCCATAATTGAAGACATCAATTGGTTGTCCTGTTAGAATAGCTTTAGTAAACAGAAATAATGCCATATCTGGACGACCCCAAGGACCGTAAACTGTAAAAAAGCGCAATCCTGAAGTTGGCAAGTTGTACAAACTACTGTAGGTATGTGCCATTAATTCGTTAGCTTTTTTAGTTGCAGCATATAAACTTATGGGATGATCTACATTGTCGTGAACTGAGAAGGGAATTTTTGTATTTGCACCGTAAACTGAACTAGAAGAAGCAAATATTAAATGTTGTACGTTTGTATGCCGGCAACCTTCTAGAATATTCACAAATCCTACTAAATTGCTATCTACATAAGCATGGGGATTTTTTAATGAATAGCGGACTCCTGCCTGTGCAGCTAAATTGATGACTTTATCAAAGTTCGATTCAGCAAATAATTTGGGGATGCCTTCCCGGTCTGCTAAATCTAATAAATGGAAGCTAAAACCAGGTTTTTCTAGAAGTTGCCCTAATCTGTCTTTTTTTAAAGTCACATCATAGTAAGCGTTGAGGTTATCCAAACCAACAACTTCATCACCTCTTTCTAGTAAGCAACTGCTGAGGTGAAAACCAATAAAACCAGCCGCACCCGTAACTAAAATTTTTGCCATAATTTCACCTCTTATCAACTCCAATTATAGCGGTTCTTTTGTTGAGTGGTTGAGTGAGAGACAAGAACCCCACCCCCAACACCCTCCAATATAAAAAGTTTATCCTTTTCTTCCCCCCACTGCGGGGATTGAGGGGGATTGAGGGGGGTGCGAGGAGACTATGATGTATCTCATTCAAGTGCCATGTTTCTAAACTTTTACAGGTTGTTGAGATTCTTGATCAATTATTTGTGAATAGTCTTCTTTTTGAAAGTAGTAATAGCTATGGGTTTCATTTTTCATAATTACACTATTAACGACCTGTCCTAAGACATTTTGACCGGATTTGGCTAATAGTTCTTTAGCAAAAGTTGCATTTACAGAATCAACTACACCAGGACGCACTACTAATAAAACACCATCAGCCATTTGTCCTAAAGTAACAGCATCAGCAGCCACATTTAAGGCTGGGGTATCAACAATTACAAAATCATATTTATCGGAAAAATTAGCCATTAAAGCCGCCATTCGTTGTGAGTCAAGAAGAGCAGCAGGACTAGGAGGAACTATTCCAGAAGTCAAAACATCTAAGTTAGGCATAACTTTTTTGATAGTAGTGGTAATTTCCTCCTGTTTGAAAATTAAATTACTTAAACCTTGATTATTCATTAAGTCCCAAATTTTATGCTGAACTGGACAGTGCAAATCTCCATCTATTAATAAAACTTGTCTATCCATTTGTGCCATTGCTGTAGCTAAATTAGCCGCTACTGTTGATTTACCTTCTTGGGGTACAGAACTGGTGACAACAATAACTTTTAGCTCTTTGTCGGCACTGATAAAATTAAGATTTGCCCTCAACATTCGGTAAGCTTCACTAATAGAAGAACGAGGAAAATCTCGAATTATAATTCTTTGACTATAGGATTCAATTTCTTTGTTAGCACGAGAGGATTTCTTCCACTTACTAGCTGTAGGAATAACTCCTAATAAAGTCAATCCTAGTAATTCTTTGGCTTCATCAACTGTCTTGATAGATTTATCTTTTATTTCTAAAATATATATAGTAATCAAAGCGGCTAATATACTAAGTAATCCTGAACTTAGATAGGAAGTCATCACAGAAGAAATAGGTTCATCAGGAACTTGAGCGTCGGATAGCTTAGTAGCATTACCTAAGTTCTGATTTTCAGCTATTCTGCTTTCTTGTAGCTTTTGAAGTAACAGAGAATAGGTAGATTGTCCTACTTGTAGTTTACGTTCTAATTGACGCTGTTGTTCTTCTAATTTGGGTAAATTATTCAATCTTTGTCTATAAGTAAATTGTAACTTTAATAAAGAATTAGCTTGACTGGCTAAACCGAGACGGTTAGATTCTAATTCTACGAGTCTACCAGATAATTGTTGTTGTAAAGCGCTTAATTGTAAATTGCTTTGTGTTTTGAGTTTATTTTTGCCTAAAACCTGAGATATTCTCTTATTAATAACTTTGTTTAAAGAAGTAATTTTATCTTGTAAATCTATAATTTGTGGATGATCATTCTGTAAAACTGTTTGTCTATTTGCTAATTGTGATTGTAGCTGTTGAATTTCTCTGAGAATATCTTGAATTCCAGAAATTTGGCTCACTGAAGTAATTGCCAATGCTTGTTTTGGGTTCATTGCCAATTGTTGACTCACTACTTGATACTGTGAATTAACATTAGCCAATTGAGATTGAGTATCATTAATTCTTAATTGTAAATCACCAATAACTTCTACTGCTCTAGTGGCTTCTGCTTGTAAGGAAACGATTTTATTTTTCTCTTTAAAATCTGCTAATTCAGATTCAGCCTGACGGACTACTAATTCGGCTTTTGGTAGTTGTTTTTCGATAAATTGACGGGCTACTGCTGCTTCGGCTCGACGTGAAGATACATTTTGCTCTAAATAAACTTTGATTAGCTCATTGACAACTTGGGCAGCAATTTTTGGATTAGTATCGTTGTAGGTAATTTGCAGAACATCAGCACCTTTAACTTCTTTAACAGTAAGGTTTTCGATAAATATCTTAGTCTTTAAGGTCGTACCTTTACTATCTTTGAGATTTAATCGGCTAATAATTGTTTTTAGAATAGGAAAAGAACGGATTACTTCTACCTCTGTATTAATGGGATTACTCTGTTGCATCAGAGGATCTAGTTTGCCTATTTCTGCTCCTAATCCTGTAATGGAAGAAGTAGTATTACTTCTTTGAAAACGCAATTTACCTTCTGCTAAATAAATAGGTTTTTTAAAAGATGTAGCTAACTGTGCTACTACGAAAACAGAAATAGTAATAAATAAAGTAGCCAACCAACGACGTTTAAGGATTGTCCAATATTTTTCTAGGGATATAGAAGATTCTTGTAGTTCCATAATAAATTAACTTTGTATGTTTTTAGGTTGTAGAGTAAATGGCTTTAATAGCATCAATTACTCTTGCTAAGTCTTCGTCAGTTAAATTAGAGCCAGAAGGCAAACAAAGACCATGTACAAATAAATCTTTGGCTACTTCACCACCAATACATTCACATTCAGAAAACACAGGTTGGAGATGCAATGGTTTCCATACAGGACGAGCTTCAATTTGCTGTTTAGCAAGTTGAATACGGATGTATTCTCTATCTGCACCAAAAGCTTCTGGGGTGATTGTTAAAGCCGTTAACCACCGGGTGGAATGTCCAAAATTAGCTTCGGGCATAAATTCTATTCCCGGTAGATTTACCAAAGCAGATTGGTAAATTTCAAAGTTGCGTCGTCTAGCTGCTACTCTGGCATTTAATACTTGTAATTGTCCACGACCAATACCTGCTAAAACGTTGCTGAGACGATAGTTATAACCAATTTCTGAATGTTGATAATGGGGGGCAGGGTCACGGGCTTGGGTGGCTAAAAATTTGGCTTTGGCAATTAATTGATCATCGTCAGAAACTAACATTCCGCCACCGGATGTGGTGATGATTTTATTACCATTAAAGGAGTAAATACCAAACCGCCCAAAAGTACCAGGAGAAAGCCCTTTGTAGGTAGCGCCTAAAGCTTCTGCTGCATCTTCAATTAAGGGAATATCATATTGATCGCAAACTTTGAGAATAGGTTCAATATCTGCACTTTGACCATACAAATGGACAACGACAACTGCTTTGGGTAATTTACCAAGATAGGCGCGTTTTTGTAAAGCTTCCTGCAACAGGTCTGGGTTCATATTCCAGGATATGCGATCGCTATCAATAAATACTGGTTTTGCACCTAAATAAGTAATCGGATTAGCGGTAGCTGCAAAGGTCAAGGTGGAACAAAAAACCTCGTCTCCTCTGGTGACTCCAACTAATTGCAAAGCCAAATGTAAAGCCGCAGTTCCCGAACTCACAGCAGCAGCATGACTAGCACCTGTTACCTGACAAAATTCTTGTTCAAAAGCATCAACATGGGGACCAATGGGGGCGATCCAATTAGTCTCAAATGCTTCTTTTACGAACTCTAATTCATGAGCGCCCATGTGGGGAGTGGAGAGGAGTATTGGTTTTGTCATAATTGTTAAATTTGATTATTTAGTACATTATTTCCTACTAAAATTATTGCTCTAATTTAATCATCAATTAATTAAATTAATTACTTTTAGATGTAGAACGATAAGCTGGAAAAAACTTAGATTTTAATAATTCTTCTACTTCAATATTTAAATATTTTGCTCTGGATTTAACTAAATACATATACTTTTCTGTGTCTGTAATCAAACGCAACGTAAAAAAATTGTGTCGTTGGCGTGAAAAACCTGATTTAAAAGTAAATAAACTATCTTCGGTTGAACCACCTATTCCTCCTCCTATATGTAAATATTCATTCCCACGTTCTTTTCCCCAAATACGCATATAGTGTAGTAAAAAATTAAAAGGAGACTGTTTGATAAAATCGTTCTTTGTTCCACCCAAATGAGCTTGCATAATTCCACAATTTTCAAAGAATAAGCTGGCACAAGTTACTTGGTTCTCAAATTCAACGATACATAAATGCAACTTATTTTTTAAATTCAATAAGTCTTGGAAATAAGTATCATCAAAATAATATGATTCATTTGCTTGGACGCGGTTCATTGTCTCTTCATAAATCTCGATAAATTCATCATAATAATCTGCAAAATTAACAACTCTAGCAGTGAATCCTAAACGCTTACATTTATTAATTGTACTTTGATGTCCTTTGCGAGTATGCGCCCATAACTCTTCCTCTGATAGCTTCAAATTAATAGATACCGTTTGACCATTAGGTGTAAAAATATCAGATTTTAAACTTGCAACTATATCTTCGTTTATGATTGGATGTAGGCGGAGAAATGCTGAACAAATGCCCTTAGCTTGTAGTTCATTTCTAAAATAAAAAAATGCTTTTTCTAAAAAATCTGGTGCTTTTGCTGCTGTTTCATTGACTATAATACCTGGATATCCATAGGGAGATATAATATCAAAAATGTCTGGAATTTGAAATTCTGGGGATATCAAATCGTTACATTTACGTAGTAAATAAGGAGCAAAAAAGATTTTTTTACCCTCGCTAATCAAACAAGCTTCGGGGATAGTTTTAGTCCTTGAAGCCTCCAAATTGAAATACTGAGGCAAATGATAAACATCATAACGAATCTCGTTGAGAGCTTCTAGCCACAGTGGGTTAGATATATTAACTAAGCAGATATCCATTATTTAAATTTGATTAATTCAATTGGGTAAGTAATAAAGACAAAATTTGAAAAATGATAGAGATAGCTATGAGTATTATTTTATTTTTAAGTATTCAATCCAATTGAATCAAACATCTATTCCAACTAGAAGTTGCTTTATTCTAATTTTCTTGACTTAGATTAAGCATGGAGATAAATTTTACTGGATTGAATTTATCTATTATTCCATAGCACAGGAAAAATATTTGGATCGCTAAAATCAGGATTGCCATTATCTAATTTACGACACATTAATTCATTAGCTATTTGTACTTTTTCACCTTGTTTATTCCAAAATTCTTGGTAAACATTATCCTGATCTTGTAGATGAATTGCTAATGCCAAGCGACGCGAATTGCTGTAATTTGGTAAGCTACCGTGAATTGTCCAACAATGATGAAAACTAATTTGTCCTTTTTTCAAAATTATGGGAACTCTGACAGGTTTTCGTCCCTCACTACGAAACTTTTGTTCCGTATCTTCTAAGTTATGGTTATTGAAAAATCTAGTATCTTGAATACCTGACCATTTGTGACTGCCATCAAGAACCACCAAAGGTCCAATTGACTCATCGCAATCATGAAAAGGAATCCAAGCTGTAAGTAATTTGTCTGAAGTACAAGTAGACCAATAAGCTTTATCAGCGTGCCAACCTACTGCACTTTTACCATCGGGGTTTTGAGGTGGTTTATAAACCAGTTGATCATCAAGCAAGCGAATGACTTTGGTGCGAGCTAAACGAGCTGCGATCACGCCAATAATTGGTTGCATTACCAGATTCTTCAATTCACGATTTTGCAGCGAAACAAATTCGTTGTTGCGAACTACATCGTAACCATCTTCGGGTTTCCAATTAGTAAATCCTGTCGCTACCGGAAGTAAGTGATCACGCTCTCTATTGTAAAATCTTTCGCTGCCATGAATTGCTTCTTCAATTATTTCATCCGACAGAACTTTTTTGGAAATGTACCAACCATGCTCCTCATAAAAAGCGATATCCTCCTGGTCTGGTAATAAGGTTATTTGTTCTTGAGTAAGACCAGAGGTGAAAGTTTTTAGCATATATGTTGCCATTAATGTTTATGCTGAGTCAAAAGATTTATGAACTACTATCACTAAAATTTATTTAACTTTCTCTAGGAGTACCTTTAAATTCTGCTGATGTGGTGTAACCTTCTTGGTTTATTCCATCTTGTTGTACTACCTTCAATACCGTCAGCACTAGAATTTTTAAATCAAGCCATAAACTCCAGTTATCGACATACCAAATATCAAGTGCAAATTTTTCTTCCCAACTGATAGCATTACGACCTTTGATCTGTGCGAAACCCGTAATACCAGGTAATACTTCATGGCGACGGGCTTGCCCTGGTGTATAACGATCAAGATATCGAACTAATAAAGGACGGGGACCAACTAAACTCATATCACCTTTGAGAACGTTCCCAAGTTGAGGGAGTTCGTCCAAACTCGTTTTACGCAAGAATTTACCAAAGGAGGTAAGACGAAATTCATCAGGGAGTAAATTTCCTTTTGCGTCACGTTCATCGGTCATGGTGCGGAACTTATAAAAAGTGAAAATATAATTATCTTTACCAGGACGTGATTGGGTAAAGAAAATCGGATTACCCATACGCATATAGATGGCGATCGCCACAACTAGCATTACAGGAGAAAGAATAATTAAGGCGATCGCTGCAATTATTCTGTCCAATAAATATTTAATAACCTTACCTGTGAAATTTTTATTCATCATAGAACATCTTTAAATGTCAGTGTAGGTTTGAAGATTAAAAACCCGTTAATTGTCAATTATTGATTGGGGATTTTTTGATGTTATTGCCACTCAATAAAACAATGTTTCTCCATTATTCATAGAAAATCTGAACAGTCATAAAACTCATCTTTTTTGAAAGATAACTTAAATAAAATTTAAAATCTGGTCATATTGACATTATTTTGATGTCAATTATTTCTGGAATCTTTGATATTTTGACTATATTTATAAGGACGAAAATTTGAATCTTTATAAAATTACGAAAAAACTTAAATTGGTAGGGGTTTAGCTCATGCTTTACCTCTACCTAGAGAATAAAACTAAAACTACTTTTACTTTTATAGTAATATTCCTTCCGTCTGACGAGGGGAATGATGAAAAGATAACCCCTGGTATTTTAAAATCTGCACATATTCCTGGTCTAGCGCATTCCAAATATCTTCTGGACGGAATTCTCGCAAAACCCGATCTCGTCCAGCTAAACCGTGTTGCTGTCGTAGGTGGAAATTAATTACATAATTGAATATTATAGCCCCCTGCTTTCATGTAACCAATCTGTCCACGAAAAAAAGAAAAGGTTTCAGGGGCGGTAGTAATGTGAAGTAATTTCACTTTTTGTGACATGAGAAAGTTCTCTTTGATCTTTTATTTTTCACAAACAAAATATATCATTCCTTCTATTGGTTCATTCTTTAAAGTTTCCACGGATGTATGCATTTTTTCTTGACCAATTTGATAACTCGAACCAATGGCAACTATTTTAAATCCCGCTTTTTTCAATAGCTGATGAGCCTCTTCTATTGTGTAAGAATATACATGAGGACTACGATCAAGTAGTGAATAAAGATTAGGTTTACCATCATGCTTCAAATAAGGAATCTGCTGAATTGATAGATTTTTACCAAATATAAATCTGAATGTCCGTAAATATGCTAAATAAGCTATATATATAGGTGTTCTACATCTAGCCTCAAAACTCAGGAAGGAAAATAGTGCAGTTCCCCCATTTCTCAGAATACGATAAGCCTCTTCTGTGGCTTTTAGTCTGTTTTCTTCTTCCTCTATTACACAAATTATTTGTTGTAAGTATATTATCTGCTCAAAACTACAGTCTTTATAACTTAAATTAATAGCATTCTCAACTTCAAAGCAAATACTACCACTAGGATCTTTCTTTTTTGCTACTTCAATAAAGCTTGGCACAAAATCATAACCATAGAGAAATTTAAAACCCAATTTTTTCATTTCCAACAAAATTCTTCCACCGGCAGTTCCAGCTTCAATTATTTTTTTATCTTGATCTAAATAGGTTTTAATTATGTACTTTTCATCACGATTAAGTTTCTACATGGGCATAAAACTCTTTACCCGGATTTCTCACCAAAATCCTCAAACCCTTATAAAATCTGGATTATGGGTTTTCACACTGCATCAAAAATCAACCTCGTGAAAAATGCCCGAAACCGTTTCTCTATAAGGATTATATAGATTGCGATAGCGAAGCGCTCCGTAGGAATCGCATTGTTTGTGAGAAATGCGGGTTTATTGTTCATAGACATAATCTTTTTACCTCTGTTTTTAATTAAGTGTAAGTAGGTGAACATAAAAATTTAAAGGTATGTAAAGAAAAGTAAAATCTCCCAAAACCTCTTCACTCTTGCCTTGCCATAACGACAATTTTTAATACTAACCTACTTATACTCTTGATTTTTGATTTTCAAGAACGATATGCAGGGAAAAATTTTGACTCTAGTAATGTTTCTACTTGAGTACTTAAAATTTTGGCACGCAATTTAACCAAGTCTAGATATTTTTCTTTATTCGTAATTAAACGCATTGTTGAAAAAGAATGTGTTTGTTTAGAAAACCCTGCCTTAAAGTCATATAGAGAATCTTTGGTTGCACCTAGTCCACCACCGAAATGAAAAAATTTATTGCCTCGTTCCTTAGCCCAAAAGCGAATATAATCAAACATTAATTTATTCGGTGCTTGTTTGAGAAAATCATTATTAGTTCCACTAAGATGACATTGAACAATATCACAACATTCAGTAAATATTCCTACACAAGCAACTTGATTTTCTAACTCCACAATACATAAGTGAATTTTTTCGTTGAGTTTTGATAAAGCAGTAAAATATTCTCTATCAAAGTAAAAGTCTTTTTTGGCTCCGACTCGATCCATTGTTTGATAATATATGAACATAAATTCATCTATATAATCATGATAATCAACTATTTTTGCGATAAAACCTGCCTGTTTGCAGCGATTAATATGCGTCCGATGCTGTGATCTGGTTTGATGCCAAATTTCAGTTTCTGAAAGTGTTAAATTTATGGAGACAGTTTCACCTTGAATTTGGTAATCTTGACTAGGCAAAAATTCCTGAATGTAGTTATTTAATATTGGATGTAACCTTAAAAAAACTGAGCAGACATTTTTATCTAAAAATATGGATTTTAATTTCTGCAATACCATATTTAAAAATTCTGGTGTCTGAATAGCAATTGTATTCATTAAAAATCCTGGATAACCATAGGGAGAGACAACATCAAAAACTTCTGTAATTAATAATTTACTGCTAAATAAATTATCACAACAACGTAACAAATAGGGTAAAAAAAATATTTTTTCTCCTTCAGTTATCAAAATTGCTTCGGGTAATGACTGAGTTCTTGTTGCTTCTAAATTAACATACTCAGGTAAGTGATAAATATCATGATGAAGTTGTGCTAATGTTTCTGTCCACAAAGGGTCTGCTATATCAATAATTTGAGTATTCATCTCATTTTCTCTAAATTAACCTTTAAATTCTTCTGCTGTTGCATGACCTTTTTGATTAATTCCCTCTTGTTTTAGCACTTTAAAAACAGTCAAGAAAATAATTTTCAAGTCCAACCATAAACTCCAATTATCTACATACCAGATATCTAGATTAAATTTTTCTTCCCAAGTAATGGAGTTACGTCCTTTAATTTGGGCTAAACCTGTAATACCGGGTTTTACTTTATGGCGATTTGCTTGTTCAGGAGTGTAGCGATCAAGATATCGAACTAATAAAGGACGTGGACCAACTAAACTCATATCACCTTTGAGAACATTCCAAAGTTGAGGTAGTTCGTCCAAACTCATTTTCCGCAAAAATTCACCTAAAGCTGTGAGCCGTTTTTCATCGCTGAGGAGATTACCTTTTTCATCGCCCTCATTGGTCATGGTACGGAATTTGTAGAAGTTGAAAATATGAGCATCTCTACTAGGACGGGGTTGGGTAAATAAAACTGGACTACCCATATTTATGTAAATGGCGATCGCTATACCTAAAATTAAAGGAGAAAGAATAATTAAGGCGATCGCTGCCATTATTCTATCTAATATTAACTTGATAAATTTACTCAACTTGAGTAAATTGAGATTGGTAAAATTTCTATTCATCATAAGAGAATTAGGAATAGGTAATTCCTTGGATTTGTTGTTGGGTAAGTTGGAGACGGATGTATTCTCGATCTGCACCAAAAGCTTCTGGGGCGATTGTTAAAGCCGTTAACCAGCGAGTGGAATCTCCAAAATTAGCTTCAGGCATAAATTCTATTTCTGGGACATTTCCTAAAGTAGATTGGTAAATTTCAAAGTTGCGTCGTCTAGCGGCTACTCTTGCAGATAAAACTTGCAACTGACCACGACCAATACCAGCTAAAACGTTACTGAGACGATAGTTATAACCTATTTCTGAATGTTGATAATGGGGGCAGGATCACGGGCTTGAGTTGCTAAAAATTTGGCTTTGGCAATTAATTGATCATCATCAGAAACTAACATTCCTCCACCGGATGTAGTGATGATTTTATTACCATTGAAGGAGTAAATACCAAACCGCCCAAAAGTACCAGGAGAAAGCCCTTTGTAGGTAGCACCTAAAGCTTCAGCAGCATCTTCAATTAGAGGGATATTATAGTGATCACAAACTTTGAAAATAGGTTCAATATCGGCACTTTGACCATACAAATGTACGACTACAACTGCTTTGGGTAATTTACCAAGATAGGCACGTTTTTGTAAAGCTTCCTGCAACAAGTCTGGGTTCATATTCCAGGATATGCGATCGCTATCAATGAAAACTGGTTTTGCACCTAAATAAATAATAGGATTAGCGGTAGCTGCAAAGGTCAAGGTGGAACAAAAAACCTCGTCTCCTCTGGTTACTCCAACTAATTGTAAAGCTAGGTGTAATGCGGCAGTTCCTGAACTTACAGTAGCAGCATAATTAGCACCGGTTACTTGGCAAAATTCTTGTTCAAAAGCATCAACATGAGGATCAATAGGGGCGATCCAATTAGTATCAAATGCTTCTTTGACAAATTCTAATTTTTGGTTGCCGATGTGGGGAGTGGAGAGAAGAATTGGTTTAATCATTATTACCGATCTTCATTCAATTACAAGCAACTTATTTAATTAATCGAGCCGGCACACCTATTACTGTACTTCTTGATATAACATCTTTCATTGCTATCGAACCTGCACCCAAAGTAGCCCAAGCTCCAATCTCAACTCCTGGAAATACAATGCTTCCCACTGCCAAAAAAGCGCCCTCATCAACTTTTACTCCTCCTGCAAGATAGGAAAAAGCTATATGTACATAATCTCCTACACAACAATCATGATCAAGACTGGCTTTAGTATTGATAATGACGTGGGAACCAATTTTTGAATATGGTTGGACTATCGCACCTGCACAAACTACTGTACCAACACCTAATAAAACTTCAGGGTGAACCCAAGCACAGGGATGAACTACACTTATCCAGTCAAGATCAAGTTCTTCTACTAGACGCTTGCGTACTTCGTTTTTACCTATACCAATAATTGCATGAGAAAAGTTCTCAGATGCAAGTTCACTAACTGGACCAACAACGGGAATACCAAAAATATAAGTTCCTCTCTTTTGCAGATCATCATCATAAAAAGCTACCACTTGGCCACCTGCTGCAATTAGCGTACTTGCTACTACTTTGGCATGACCACCTGCTCCAATTATTACTACTCTTTGTTTATTCATAAGATCGCCATAAAATTTCAATCGTTCGTTAAATTTTACTTAACTTTCTCTAGGAGTACCTTTAAATTCTGCTGATGTGGTGTAACCTTCTTGGTTGATTCCGTCTTGCTGCATTACCTTCAATACTGTCATCACCAGAATTTTTAAATCAACCCATAAACTCCAATTATCAACATACCAAACATCATATTTGAATTTTTCTTCCCAAGAAATACTGTTACGACCATTAATTTGAGCTAAACCTGTAATACCTGGTTTTACGTGATGACGATGTTTTTGTTCTGGAGTATAACGTTCAAGATATTTAATTAATAATGGACGTGGACCAATAAAACTCATGTCTCCTTTGAGAACGTTCCAAAGTTGAGGGAGTTCGACCAAACTCGTTTTACGCAAGAATTTACCAAAGGAGGTAAGACGAAACTCATCAGGGAGTAAATTTCCTTTTGCATAATTAAGGCGATCGCTGCGACAAATTTATCTAATATTGATTTGATAAATCTGCTAAATTTTATTATTTTTATCCCAATAAAATTGTAAATTTTCATAGATACAATCTGTGATTTTATTAATTCAAAAGCATTAGTAATAGACTTTCTAATACATAGAAATGTATAGGAAATCTACAAAAATTGATTTTTCAAGAAATTTTGTTAAGAATTTAAAATTCTTCTAATCTTCAAAATATATCTCTTTTTACGAAGAAGAAAATGAATTGCAGATATCAACAAAAATAACTTAAATATCTAAGATAATGTTGCCAATCTGTCACTATTATATTTATAAACTTGATGCGGATTTTGATTATGAATTAAGCCAAATTAATATCAAATTACTTTCACTTAAGTAGGTTGGCGTTAAAAACTGTTGTTATGACAAGGAAACAGGGAAGAAGTTTTAGGAGATTTTCCTTTTCATTACATATTTCGGTTTTTTTCCGTTCACCTACTTAATTTCATAATTAAATTATGCTAACAGTGCCTGATTATATAAAGCCTTGTGTTGCTTGAGGACTTGCGAGATATCATAATCAGCCACACGCTCTCTTCCCTTTTTTCCTATAAGATGAGCTTCTTGAGGATGATCAAGTATCCATCCTATTGATACTGCCAATGCCTCTATATCTCCCACCTTAACCAACAGACCACAACCTTCTGTTAGCAAGTCTTGAGTTCCTCGTGCTTTGGCACCAATAACTGGAATTCCCAAGCACATAGACTCCATTACACTCCTGGGTAGACCCTCTCGTTCAGAAGCCAAAATTGTAGCTACTGAAGCAAGCATTAATGCACTAATATCACGACGATATCCCAAAAAACGGACTTGATTTTCTACCCCTAGTGCGGATGCTAACTGCTGTAAATTCTCAAGCATTGGTCCTGTTCCCGCAAAAGCCATGCAGATATGAGGTCTATTCAGTCGAGCCAATGCTTTCAAAATATCTCCATGTCGCTTACCTGAGTTCAATTCTGCCACGGACAAAAATAATGGAGTCTCTGCACTTATTTCCAATTCCTGACGTACCCGTTCAACTTCAGAAGTGGAAATCGCATCAGGACTGTAGTAGTTTACATCTACACCAATTCCTGGCATATAGTGAATTTTGTCTGGAGGATGAAACCGATATCGCTTTGCTGCTTGCTCATCATCACGATTAATCACAACTAAATGATCATTCCAATTTGCTGCAAACTTCTCTATTCCTAAAAACACAGCATTCTTTAATGGTTTACCACCAGGATGGAAGTGAAAGCCGTGAGCAGTATAGATGACCTGAGTATTGAGTTGCTTTCTTAAGTCCTTCAGGGCATATCTGGTAACAAAAGCAGCGACTGGCGTGTGGACATGGACTATGTCATATTTCTCTTGCTGCACTATCTTTTGGATAATTTGGGGTGTGACCATCAGATTGCGTGGATCTAAGGGGTTGCGTGACCACTTTACATCCCACACACGATCAAACCCCTGTACGCAATCTACAGAATCTGAAATTCCGCAAGCCATGCCATCTACACACCAACCTTGCTCACGGAAGTGACGAGCAAAAGGCAGGAGAAAGCCGCGTAGAGTACCGGGAATGGTAGCTACCATTAAAATTTTTTTCATCTTTTGATTTGTAAGCATTTGTGTGTTGTCTCTAACAACTCTGCTAAACCTTCTCGAATACTTATATTTGGCGACCATCCTAAAGCCCTGAGTGCGATATTACTGGAGAGACTATGACGGATATCACCAAGACGGGATTCTTTGTAGATAGGCTGCAAATTTTGACCTGTCAAATTGTTGAGTATATGAACGATTTCCAGTAAAGAGGTGGCTACACCACACCCAACATTGAAAGTTCTAGCTGTTGCTTTTGGATGTTCCATGGCTATCAGGTTGGCAGCA
Source organism: Nostocales cyanobacterium ELA583 (assembly GCA_037131225.1). Classification (GTDB taxonomy): domain Bacteria; phylum Cyanobacteriota; class Cyanobacteriia; order Cyanobacteriales; family Nostocaceae; genus Dolichospermum. The sequence goes on from JBAXRM010000019.1 coordinate 34,435, forward strand.
ACAACATCAGAAACGTGAACGAAATCACGGCTTTGAAGACCATCACCGTAAATCACAGGGGCTAACCCTTGACGGATGCGATCGCAGAATATCGAAATTACGCCTGAATAGGGACTTGATGGATCTTGACGCAAACCAAAAACATTAAAATACCGCAAGCAGACAAATTCTACCCCTAATGTCCGGGCATAGAAATGACCCAGAAGTTCAGAGGCTAGTTTGTCTACCCCATAGGGTGTGATCGGGTTTGCAGGTATTAACTCTATTTTTGGCAGAGTTGGTTCATCCCCATAAGCAGCCGCACTTCCAGCAAAGATAACACGGTGAACATTATGTTTGCGTGCTGCTTCCAATACATTGAGAGTGCCACGATAGTTAACGTTACTACTGCCTATGGGATCGTTGATAGATTTAGTAACACTAGCGATCGCTGCTTCATGGAAAACATATTCGCATCCTGCCATGGCAGCATCAACAGTTGAAAAGTCAGCCACATCACCCACCAACACTTCAATATCTTGGGGATTAATAGCAGCAATATTTTCCAACTTACCAGTAGAAAAATTGTCGAGAATACGAACTTTATAGCCTTTCTTAACTAGAGCTTCTACAATATGGGAGCCAATAAATCCACAGCCACCAGTTACTAAGACGGTTTGTTTATTCATAATGATCTTACCTTCTTACTTTTTCTGAGTTGAAAGCCATGCTTCAGTTTGTTGGCGCACGTGATGATAGAAGGCAATCCTTTGCTCACGCAGCACTTCATCTCTGTACTCTTTAGCTTTCTCTAGGTTACGATCTGACATTTGAGCCATGCGTTCTGGTTTAGTCACAACCTCCCGAATTTTTGCTGCTAGGGCTGCTACATCACTAGGTTGCACCATATCCTCAGCAGGTAGTAGTTCAGGAATACCGCCTACTCTAGAACCGATACAGGGTAATGCTCGTGCCATTGCTTCTACCATTGCTCTAGGTAGACCTTCTGTCTTAGAGGGAAGAATAAACAGGTCAGCTTGATCTAGTTCTGCCCGGACAGCATCCCCAGCCGTTAACTGACCACGGAAACAGACTCGTTCTTTTAAACCTAAAGCTGCTACTTGTGCCTCTAGATCGCTTCTGTACTTACCATCACCAACCATAGTTAATTTCAGGTCTATTCCCTCCTGTACACAGATAGCTACAGCATTGATCAAGATGTCAGGAGCTTTATACAGTTGAGCTAAAGAACCAACAAAGAGCAGATTCAATGTTCCGACTTTGTTAAATTGACGGGGAGTTAAAGCCAAAAACTCCTCGGAAATGTCTACGTCTGATATTCCTACTGAATAGTTTGAACAAGGATATCTAGCTTGTAAAGCTTGTTTCGTAACATAAGCAGCTGCACAAGCTCTAGCACATTGTCGTCGTAATTTGTGGGGAGACCACCAACGAAAAAACGGGCGCAAAGGATGCCTAATAGAACCGGGAGCGAAGACATCATAGGGATCTCCAACTACTTCTACAGCATAGGGATGATTGGTGGCACGTAGTTTGGGTTCGATACATGAAGCAATTGTAGAACCTACTCTCAAAATTACTGCATCTTCCGTTCTCACAGCTTCTTGGGCAGTACGTTTAACCAAGCGAGATCGTAATAAATACTGCAATGGTCCAACATAGTAGGGAATAGCAACAAAAGAAACGCGATCGCCATTAGCCTCTTTAAAATCAGACGTTACTGTTGGTACATCCCGAACACGGGCAACCACCCGCACATGATCAAAAACCTCTAGATACTTTTTCCAAAATGAAAATGGAAACTGTGTTTGTGTCCATACAACTCCATCTGGTGTGCGATCAAAACGATGTTCAAGTGCAACTACAACATTCATATTTCAAAATTATTTTTGTTTGATTTAAACTCAAAAATTTTCAACTTAGCATCACTGCTAACTTTTAACGAGTTACCTTTTGCTTGGCATTTATTAATACAATTAGCAAAAGAAATAATTCCCCATCTCAGAGTATTTTTGGCTTGATTATCAATGAGTAAATTATTATTAATTTGGAATTCAAACAAATCACCACTTACTGAAATTCCCGCTCGATAATCATCGTGAAACTTACTATTACTTTTTCCAGAATTAATAATAGTATTATTTGATATTTCTCCATTGTTAATTGGCATGAATAGATAAATACCACCAGCTAAAGAATTTTCTATTTTGTTACCTATAATGCGAATATTTTCACTTTTGATATTGGGAAATTTGCTTCTCCAAAATCTGATTCCATTGGCAAGATTGTCACTATAATGACCATTTTTTAATAGTTTTCCAAAAGAGATTTCGTTATCAATAATATTCAGGTTATTCATTGGAGCATCTGAGTTTGGTTCTAGCTGAATACCTGCGCCAGGAGAATCACCCCAAAGTTTGCGCCAGCCATCAATATTCAGGTTGATTTTATTACTAGAAATTGTGCAATTACTCAGGGCAGGATTAGTAGTATTACCATGGCTAAAGTATGACCAAATAATAATTCCTGAGTGTGCCTCTTTAATGAGATTATTAGTTATCACCTGATTATTGGAAGTATGAGCAATACCAGTAATGTTTATTCCATTAGTAAAGCCAGTAATTACATTATTTTTGACAATATGTTCATTTCCATGAATTTCAATTGCAGTTCTTGCTCCATTAGTATCTGCACCGTGTCTGGAAGAAAAATAATTATTTGTGATTTCAATGCGTTCTCCATGAGTGTAAATTGTTGAATGATCATAATCTATATTGCCGCCGCCAATTAAATCAAAAATGTTATTTTTAATTGCTATATTTTTTACATATTCTCCATTCGTAGTAATGACATTAACATTATTTTGATTTATAAATCTACTGCGTTCAATATTTATTTTTGAACCCCTATAAATGCGTACAGAATATCTCATATTTTTTTCACTAAGATTTGATTCTGCTGCAATTGGATTTAGAAGACCATTACCATCAATTGTAAGGTCATACATAGCGAAATTAGATAAATCTGAATCGGGATACTCTCCAGCTAGTATGGCATCATAGTTACCTTGTTTAGGTGCTAGTTTGATAACGCTTTCTTTATTGCTAGCACCTTGAAGTATAATCTTTCCACGAATGGTAATCGCATATAATTTAGAACGGTTGATACTAATTTTGTAAATGCCACTAGGAAAAAATACAGTTCCTCCTCCAGCCTTAGAGGTTGCATCAATTGCCGCTTGAATAGCTTTTGTATCATCTGCCATACCATTGCCAACTGCACCAAACTCCTTCACAGAAATTACCTCCCTCAGTTTGGTAAATTTGTTAGATAGTGAAATTTCTGTCTTTTTTATTTCTGGTAAGTTTAGTGAAGATTGAGTGCCTGCTGACTGATTTAGATGTATTGTAGTTTGATAATTTTTAAGTTCTGGAAATTGTGGCATTTTTTGAGTATGAGTAGTAATAGCAGTTAAATTCCTCTTGTATAAAACTCCTAGAGTTACTAAATATAAAGAAGTTAATAGTGTTAATTTTATACAGGCATTTGATATGTTAATTTTCATGTAATTAGCTCTGTTGTACTGATTTATAATAAAAGTATTTACCAGCTTTTAGACAATCATTTAATCTTTATCGTGCAAGTTTTGTTAGATCGGGAATTATTTAGTAAACATACACCTAGATAGGGAAGAAATGAGTACCATATTAAGGCACGAAGAATAACAGCAGATTCGGCACGGGCATAGAATAGAAAGAATGAAAGAAAGCTGGCAACAGTAGCCATTTTTACTGGATCATGAGATTTCATTGCCCACAGGGTAAACTTTGCAAACAGAAAACCAATCACTGCTATAGCAATTGGTGATCCTACCCAACCGAAGTTGAGATAAGCTTCTGCAATAAAAGAAAACCCATATCCGCCACCAACATCAGCAAAATGTGGATCAATTTGCTTAACTAACCAATCGCTAGGAAGACCACGATCTATAGTAGGGTGAAGTTTTCCCCAAACATTGGGAATAATCGTAAGTAAGGCATAAAGATAGTCCGCTCCCATCTGGAAATTCTTTTCACTAGGAACTAATTGAATAGTGTAAAAAACTGTCAGTAGAGAACCTCCCATCTCCGATATAGTAGCAATAGCAGGATTATCTATAGACGATAGAGTTTCTAATAGGAAATTGGTAGAAAAATTTTCTCCACCAGAATTTCTGCTAATTGCGACTACGGGAAAAATTACAAATGTCATCAGCGAACCGATCCCGATCAACAAGATTGTAGGTAGTGGATGGATCAATTGATTCCATATCCACGCGAAAGCAATTAAAGCCATTGTGGCTTGATTTCTTTGACCCAAACAAAACTTGATTATTGCATAGATAAATATAATAGTTGTGGCTATAAATCTAACTTTTTTCTTATCTCTACTACCAGCTACCATGAAAATAGATGCTGGTACAAGGAAAGTAGCTAAAATATCAAGAATAGCATTAACACCTGTTGCACTGAAAAAATTCTCTGCTTCAAAAAGTGAAGAGTAGCCGGAAGTTAAAACGATGGAAATAGTTCTTTTAAAAGTAAAAATTGTAGGTAGTATAGATATCCAAAGCAATCTCGATCCAATTAAATAACTATAGTTACTTCTCAAAATAAAATACTGTTTATTATATGGAGGCTGATATTCTTTAACTGTTCCTAAACTTATTAAAGCTCCTAAATGCAAAGATATCATTCCTAAATTCACCAAGAAAATAGCATTGAGGATATTGGGTGCTGAAAGTTCAGAAAATCGCCCAACTAATAAAGCCCAATCACCTAAAATACCATTTTCATTTAGATGAAAAACTTCTAGTATCATCTGCCCACCATTGAATAAAAATGCAGACAAGACAAAAAGTAAGTAAGGATTAAATAGGCTTTTTGTCAGGATATACCATGACCAAAATGACCAAATAGCCAAGCCAATCAATAAACAACAGAAAGGATATATTAATAATTCAGCTTGTGATTCAAATGATTCATAGAGTAACCGGAAGATAATTAACCCTATCAATAAACAGGTTTGAATCCAAATAATAATTATTTGAATAGATTTATTTTGTTTCATAATCTTAGTGACCTTTATATTCATAAACTTCTGTCAGTACCTTGACACTATTGGTAATATTAAAGTCTCTGTTTTCTAAAACATCTAGGCAGTCTTTTTGCTTAATATTAGCTTTGATATTTCGTGCTGCTAAAACCTCCTTTGACCAGATGGAAGGTGAATGGGACAAAGAAACTCGTTGCATCAGTGGTTGAATCACATCTACTTCTTCTGTGACAACATCTGAAAAGATACAAGATAATCCTGCTGCTTGGGCTTCAATTAACACTAAAGGTAATCCTTCACAGAGGGAGGGAAATAAAAATACATCCATAGCACCACGCATCAGTCTGGGGACATCAGATCGACTACCTGCAAAGACAACCCTATCAGTAATACTAATATCCTTCACTTGCTGTGTGATTTTAGCTCTTAAACTACCTTCACCAAGCAGCAACAGATATGCTTGCCGTTCTTTCTTAAGAACATCTGCGAATATTTGCAGCAGAAATTGATGATTTTTTTGTTTTTCAAAGCGACCAACATGACCAATAACAAAAGCATCAGGGGGAATATTCAATTCATCACGAACCTCAAAACTATCTATAGGTTGTTGAAAAGGAGTCAAATTGATACCGTAGCAAAGTATTTGCCAATGAGAATCTTTTGTCCAGTTTTGACCAAATAAATCTGCATTAGCAACTTTGCTGCATCCCAGTCCAATAGTAGAATGACGCTTAATCAAAGATTTCATTAACAGTAGATACGATTGTCGGTGTATTCCTTTATTAGCTTCTAGTGCCGAGCTATCTAAATGGCTATGGGCAATGCGGATTGGTACACCAGCTTGCTCGGCTAAACGCAAGACATAACCACTAAAGTGATGAACATGACTATGAACAATTTGATATGGTCCATATTCACTTAAAATTCGCTGAAAATTACGAGCGTATAACCAAGGTTTTGAAGGCTCTAAGCAAGGAATAATTTGACTACCAAGGCTACGAATTTCATCATCGTAAGCGCAAGGTTCATTTGTGTGAACCAGGAAATCCATCTGAAAGCGATCGCGATCAATGTTTCGCAGAACGTGCATTAGCCAAGTTTCAGCACCACCCCGATTCATTCCACCTACGACATGAAGGATACGTATAGGATGCTGTTCAGTTAATCTATGGTTTTCACTTCCTTTAGGCATCATTTGATCTTTGGTGTAGTACATAAATAATTACTCCAGAACTAATCAAAACTTGTACTGTAGACCCTATTAATAAAGCGATCGCTGCCCCTATTAATCCCAACTGTGGTAACAACCAGAAACAAGCGAGCGCAGAGATACTTACCACAGTTATAAATAAAGGCATTTGGATGCGAAAATATCGGGCTGCTGTCATTCCATAACCCAGAAATGAGGATATGTAGTTAATTCCGGCAACAACCATCAGCCAAATAAATAAGGTTGTCTGTTCACTATATTCAGGTCGATAAATCAGAGTTAATATCTGCCTTCCAGCAATTAAAGCTACGAGGACACCTATTCCACCAAGTACAGCAGCAATTCCTACCAGTTTAAGCAAAAGGGTACGGAAAGCTATGCGATCGCCCTCTGCGTAATATTTGGCTAGTCTAGGACTGGCTGACTCCCCTAAGGCACTCACTACCATACCACCTGCCACCATCAGGTAAGCTAAAGCGGCAAAGATGCCCAACTCCCGTTCACCTAAATATCGTTCAATAAAGTAGCGGGGAATATTGCTATTTAGGGAAATTAGCATCATTACAAATCCTAAAGGCAAGGAAAGCCATACAAGCTTTATTAGGGTTTTTCTATGCCAACGAGGTTGTAATTTTGACCTCTGCTTCACCATTAATAACCCACTACGAATGTCATAGCCAAATAACACCACAGCCCAAGTCAAGAGTAACCCGAATACACCCCATATAACCTGTCCAGATAGATATACTCCAATGCCTAGTAGTAGCAATGATAGAGGACCTTTAATCATCAATGACATTGCAATTTTATCCATCCGTTCATGCTGCTGAATTAGCCCATAAAACACATCACTAACAGACTCGAATGCCTTTGCTATTCCTATTAGAACAATCACTAAAGATGTTTCTCTCTGATATCCACCTGAGAAGCTAATGACTGCAATAATTAGAAGTGCCAATCCTGTTGATATTAACCTTAACCCCAAATAATCACTAAACGAATACTGTTTTTGAGCATCTGTAGCTTGAATACCCCGTAATTGGAGATTTGTAAACATAATTACGGGTGCAGTTACTGCCAGCCCCAAGGTAAACTGTCCTACCATCTCAGGACTACCAAGTTTAGCCAACACCACTAACATTCCCCATTGACAACCTGCATACACAGCATTACCAATAAATGTCCAGGAAAAGTTACGTCTTAGTGTTAGGGGCTTACTTTCTTGCATATACTTTTCTTTGTCTTAATTTGACTCCAAATTCTTCCAACCATTCTTGATAAATTGACAGTAACTGACTCATCTTTCTTTGATTATTATTCATCACAAAATAATATTCCTATAGTCATACTCCTTGGGGCTTGAATTCTATTAAGGATTTCTCCTTTAAATTGTCCGTGATATAACTGTTGATTAAATCCTCTTTTACAAAATCGTCTTCTAAATACTTCGGCTTGTAACCCGCTACCAATTGTGCCAGCAATAACATAATAGAAGGAGTATCATTTTTATTTGCCGCTCCCAACAAAGTTTCTACAGTAATATCCAAAGAACTAGGAACAATCTGACTAGCATTTTTCACAACTAACAGTTTTTCATGCTCCGTCTTTTCATACTCTTCCCCTTCCACAAACAATTCCTCAAATAGCTTTTCTCCCGGTCTTAAGCCCGTAAATACTATATCAATATCTTGGTTAACCTCATATCCTGAAAGATGAATTAGTTCTTTTGCTAAGTCCACAATTTTCACAGGTTCACCCATATTTAACATCAAAACTTCACCACTACGACCCAGAACAGATGCTTGTAAAACCAGTTGCACCGCCTCCGGTATAGTCATAAAATAACGGCAAATATCGGGATGAGTAACTCTAATTGGACCCCCTGCTAAAATTTGTTTTTGGAAAGTAGGAACTACGCTACCTCGACTCCCTAAAACATTACCAAAACGTACAGCTACATAGGATTTACCACTTTGTTTTGCAGCTTGTAAAACTATCATTTCAGCTACTCTCTTACTAGCACCCATTACATTAGTAGGATTCACTGCTTTATCAGTGGAAATCATCACAAAATGTTCAACATTATATTGCAGTGCAACTTGTACTAAATTTCTTGTGCCAATTACATTATTAGTAATTGCTTCTGCGGGATTTAATTCCATCAAAGGAACGTGTTTATGAGCCGCAGCATGAAAAATTACATCTGGTTTAAATCTCTCAAAAGCGTGTTCCAATCTCGACCGCACTCGAATATCCGCAATAAATGCATAAATCTCTGGCAGATTGATGTCTGATTCACCATTATTTTTGATTATTTGGATAAGTTGTTCTAATTCTTGTTGGATATTAAAAACAGAATTTTCTCCATGTCCAATCAAAATTATTTGATCGGGATGACAACGGAAAATTTGCCGACATAGTTCACTACCAATTGATCCTCCTGAACCAGTAATTAAAACAGTTTTATTTTTAATAAATTTAGACACTCTGGCAATGTCTATATGAATGGGTTCACGTCTGAGTAGATCCTCAATTTTGATATCTCTAACACTATTTACCTGAACACGACCATTGATGATTTCAGATATTCCCGGTAAGGTAGTAGGTTGTATTCCATTTGCTTGACAAATATCCACAATTTCCCGAATAATTTGTCCAGCAACTGTAGGCATAGCAATGATAACTTTCTGGATTTTTAGTGTATTAATCACTTCAGCTATTTGATAGCGATCGCCTAATACGGGAATCCCCCTTAAATGTATGTGCTTTTTTTTGATATCGTCATCAATAAATCCTACAGGATAAACCCCAAACTGTGGATTTCTTTGCATATCTTCTACCAGAGAAACTCCCGCATTACCCGCACCAATAATCAGCACTCTTTCCCTATTTTTAGATATTTTCTGTCTATGATTTACCCTTTCTAAAACCCGCACACTAAACCGGAGGATAATCACAAAAATACAAGACAGTAACCCATCTAAAATTGGTAGTGACAGAGGAAGATTATCTAATGGCAAATGAAATGTTTTATCCAATATATTAAATAGCGTTGTTTGGATGACTACCACACCCATCATCAACGTAATTATATAGATTAGTTCCTCAATGCTTGCATATCTCCAATAGCGAACATAAAAACTAAACCCCCAAAAGACAATTTGTTTGACTACTAAAAACAAAACTGTTGCAATTCCTAATTGTAAAATATATTCTTGCAAATTGAGATCACAATCTAAACACAAGAACAATGCTAACAATGGCGTAATTGCAAAAATAGTGATATCAAAAATAAACCAATGTCTATTTCTAATTTTATTTAATTGATTTGATACATTTTTAAGTGTTTTCTGAATAGTGAAATGAGAAACGAGAAATAAGATATTCACATCAATATCTCCAGATAAGTATATAGAACTTTTTTTCTAAGTAAACACCTGGAATTTTCATTGATAAGTTCAAAAAATGGCATATTCAAATCACTCTAGCCAATAATTAATCATGTGGTGATTTGCCCGAATAAATTAAATGAAAATGCTATATTGTTGATCTTTATCAATCAAACATAAACATTAATTTATGGGTTATTATTTTTTATCTTGAACTTATAGAAGTTTTATCAGATTTCCACTAATTACGTCACGCCAGTTTGACAGAAATTCCCTATGAACTTAAGAGAACTACACAAAAAGATGAGCTGCTTGCAGCAGCGCTTTGCTATCTAATCTTGTGGGATAGGCATCCCCTCCTTGTATTATTAGGGAACCAGATACCCGCACCACAAGAAATTTTGGGATATTTTTTTAATTGGAAGTCTCTAAAATAATAGCAGCAGACATAGTAGCTACACTATATTTGCTGCTTAATTACATCGAAAACTCCGATTGTTAACTATTTATAATCAAGTCAATACACAACGGTATAAATCAATCAAATATTAAAAATCTATAAAAAGCCTGTTTAGGTTGCTTTTTTAAGTTTTAATTTTTAATTCCGTCTTTGGGTACTAGACTTTTGCTTGTAATGTCTTCAGTAATTCAGTATTCACACCCGATTCACGAGTGAGAGAAATTTTACCTGTACGAGCGATTTCTCTAAGTCCAAACTTTTGTAGCACTTGCACAATCGCCACCATTTTACCAGGATCACCCACAACTTCCAAAGTCAAAGAATCTTCAGCCACATCAACAATTCGCGCTCGAAAAATCTGAGACAATTCAATAATCTCCGAACGATTACTGCTAGTAGCATTTACTTTCAGAAGCATCAATTCTCTTTCTACACAAGGAGTTTCTGTAATATCCTGCACTTTGAGAACATTAACTAACTTATACAGTTGTTTAGTCAGTTGCTCAATAATGCGATCATCACCAGGTACAACCATTGTAATCCGCGATACTCCTTCTTGCTCCGCTGGACCAACAGCAAGGCTTTCTATATTAAAACCTCGACGAGCAAATAAACTAGCAATACGGGATAGAACTCCCGCTTCATCTTCAACAATAACTGACAACGTATGTTTCATCTGCGACTCAAGAAGCATGGTATAAACGCAGACCGGCACTCATGACTGCGAAGCGAATTTCTACCACGCTGAATTGTCGGTCTGAATTCCCATTTTATACTTAATAGTTAAAATCATTACGTTAATGTGAAAAAATTATAGAAAAAGTCAGGAAGAAGAAGGAGTAAAATCTCTTTGATACTTGATTTTTAGGCCTTGCTGAATTGAGGTATGAAATTAGAAAACTCAAAATCTAAAACTTTGCGT
>JBAXRM010000020.1:0-42699 GCA_037131225.1 Nostocales cyanobacterium ELA583
AAATAACCTGCTGGGAAAAATATTTTGAGTATATTTACTCATGCTGAATGTGGGTGTAATTGTCAAAAAAATCTCTATCAACGCGTACCCATATTTGTATTTGTAGATGTGAGTTGCATAGAGATACTAATGCAGCAATAAATAAATATTCTCAATCTTGGAAAACAAGCTAGGGTCGGGCAGACCCTAAGTAACGCTACAGGAGTTGAAACCTCTACTCTGCTTGATATAAGCTTGGAAAAGCCAATTTCTGACGATGAATATAGAATCTCAGTGTCTTTAGACCTGAGAGTCTCAATCGCTTCTTCTGACTCCTGCTATTTTGAGTCAAGAAAACGAGTGGCAAAATTCTGTGATCTTGTTGGTGACAATACTCGTGCTTTGAGAATGGCTGCCATCAAAAAAGCATAAGATAAAACACCAACTACCACCAAGAAAAAGGCATTAATAGAACCTGTTGCATTCCATAAAGCGTGAAGTGCAGAGGCACTCAAATAACCCACAGAGAGAATTTGCTTGCCTTTGAGGGGTTTTAACACAGCCAAACCAATGAAGTAGCCTAAATATCCACTGTAAGCCATGTGTCCAGCCACAGAACCTAAAATGCGGGGAATAAGTAGCTGTAAACCCACGGACTGACCAGAATTTTGAGCAATTAAAGGTACATATTGACCAAGAGTTTCTAGTAGAGTAAACCCCACAGCGGAGGCTGTACCCAAGAGAATACCATCCAAAGGTTCCCAAACACCAATGCGTTCTTTCCAAGGTGATGGTAAGGAGTTGCCAATCCAATACGCGCCCAGTACTGGTAGTATTTTCAGCAGTTCCTCCATTAACCCCGCACCAAAAAACATTCGCACTAATAATTCGGTAAAAGTAATCCCATCTTGAGATGCAGTATCTAACGTCCCAGGTAAGATATCTCGGAATACTTTGATAAATAAATCTAATATAGGACTCAGCAAAATTAACATGGTACTCAGTGCCGAAGCCATGAGTACCCACCAAGGCTTAGATTTACCACACAATTGATAAACAAAATAGTAAGCTGCAAAAGCGATGTAAGATCCCACAATTACCTGATTAGCCTGGGGATAACCTACGGTAGCAAACATTAATACTACAAAAACTACGGTTAAGATACCTGGTATAAGGTAGGCTTTGCGAGTTAGATCCTTACCAGTAGAGATAATAGGAAATAACTGTGTAAAGCTTACAGAATCTTGCTTTGATGATGGATAATAGTTATTGACAGATGATAATACTGTGGCTTTACTCACATTTATCACTGTTTTTTGAGCAATAACCTCATACTCGAAAATAAATTGTGGTCCATCAGCACCAAGGGAAATGCGATCGCCCAAATGTAATTCTTGACATCCTTGCAAGTATTTTCCATTTAAAAAAGTACCATTGGCACTATTCAAATCACAAATTACCCAGCTATAACGGCTGTCTGGAGACAAAGAAAGGGGACGAATGACTGCATGACGACGGGATACCATCCGGTATATCATGGCATCCAAGACAATTTGGCAGATGGGGTCACGTCCAATTATCATTTCTTTACCAGGAAGCAACGAGTAGCGAGATGCTGACTCTGAAGCTTCGACCTTACTGGACACCAACCGCAGAAATGCATTCTGTCTTGCGTTTTTGCCTGTCATCGAGTTACTGAGTGTGTCTAAACAAGTTCTATGGCTGATGCCACACTATCAAATTTTGTGGTAGTAGACTGAACTTTAGCAATATTCACGGCCGCACACCCTTCCTAAATATACTATAGCTTTACTAGCCTAGCCATTGCGCCCATTCAAAATACAAAATTGAAAAATCAATTTTTTTAACGTATCTCTTATGGAAGCTGATTAGCTTACCACTCCATACGCAGAGAACACAGAAGAAAGGAAAATTCTTAAGGAATGTGAATTAAATAAAGTGCAAAAGTAGGGTGTGTAAAGCCCTTGCGGGCATGGCTTCGCTTAGAGCGACAGCGTAACGCACCATTCCACGTTAACTCAGAATTGCAGGTTATTAAATTTGCGTTCCTAACTGTAAGTAGGTGAGCGTTAAAAATTGTCGTTATGAAAAGGCAAAAGGCAATAGGGAAGAGGTTTTAGGCAATTTTACTTTTCTTTACACAGATTGGTTTTATTGTGTTCACCTACTTATTGTATTGGGATATATACAATTTACATAGAAATTGGACAAAAGACTTTCAATTCTGTTCCCTTTTTCCTGCTATAACTCAATTCCAAGGTCATAAAATCCGGTTTTCATCCTGTTAATTCTTAAATCCTGGACATCCTAATTCAGACTTTATTTTTGAGAATGACTACTCCGAATTATCCAATAACTAATTGATAGAGAAAGAACCGCAATCCCTAAACCGATAATTTCTATACCTTCAGTTACTTTTAAATCAAGAATAATAATTTTCCGAGCAATGGCAATTAAAGAAGTAGCAATAACTAATTCAACTTGTAAAACGTGCTTTTTTAAGTAGCCAGTAATATTTTCTAATATTTCTAAAGCAATTAAAACATTCAGAAATAATCCAAAAGTTTGAAATAATGTCTGACTAAAACGACCTTTTTCTGGAGAAAGTATTTCCCAAAAAATAAATATTGCTAAGTCAGAAAGTGTAGCAAAAATTACTATTACCATGAGTAGAGATAGTAATTTGGAAACTATTACCTCGATTATTTCAATCAAGTGAATAAAACTTTTATCACTGGTAACTTCTAGAAACCTTTTAATTAATTTTCTCATTTGACACCCCCTAGTTAAAATTAAGTTGGAAATTATGAAGATAAAACAAAAGCCTTGTAGATAAATCTCAAGGATAAAAAACAATCATATATTTTCTACTTTCACAAACTTTGCAGTTTAAGAAAGTGCTTTTAAAAGTAATAGATTATTACTTAGATTTTAAGATTAATCATGATCATGCTTTGACAATTTAGGTATTTAAAATAATAATCATGACTATTGATGATTAACTATAGATTAAATTGGGAATTCCTAATTGAAGAATCTAGTTAAGAGCTTACCATTGAGAGGACTGAAGTTGATAATTTTTAATGGTAGATTCTACAAGAATTGGTAATAATTGCACAGCACAGGCTTTTAATTCTGGTTGGAGGGAATCAGGACAAGCTTCTGGATGGGTAAGCGTATTAGCTTCCGCATCATCCGCCCATAGTTTACCCCAGTGGATAGGTACAAAGACAGTGCCGGGAGAAATAGCTTTTGTGACTTTAGCGGGAAACTTAGTTGTACCATGACGCGATGCCTTCCGCGATCGCACTTCCAACCACTGATTATCAATAATACCCAAATTAGCAGCATCACGGGGATGGATTTCAATAAATGGTTGGGGGTGCAATTTGCGAATTTTCTCAATTCTGCCCGTGCGCGTTTGTGTATGTCAATGCCCGTATAATCTACCAGTAGTTAATATAAAAGGATAATTATCATCAGGTGGTTCGGCTAAACCTTTAGAATAATATGCACCAAATGTAGCGCGTTTATTAGTTGTATGAAAGCATAAATTAGTATATAGACAGTTCCTAAACAACCTTTAAGTAATTTTTGAGCAATATAATAATCTTCAGTTTGAAATTGTCCAGAACCATACATACAGATAGAATCTGTTGCTTGATTTAATCGCAATGTTTGAATACGTTGGGTAATAAGATCAAAGGCTTCATTCCAACTTAATCGCCGAAATTCTTCATTTAAAGAATCGCGTACCATTGGATAATGCAATCTACCTTTATCTAAAGATTCAGCAATTGTCGCACCTTTAACACATACCATTCCTTGACTAGAAGGATGATAGTTGTATATTCTGTCTGGTGGTAATATCGGCGCTGCCATTTTCACCGTAACGCTGTACCACTTCTGCTAAAGCAGACATCTGATTGCTGTTGAGAATGCCGTTAGGTAAACGCATTCGCATCATGAATTTACCGGGGGTGACTGGACGGAAAAATACACCTAACGATTTGGGCAAAATTCTCTATTTCGCTTTTAACTGCGAGTCCGTTTTTTTCGGCTTTGAGTTTCTCGAATTTATTTAGTTTGTCTGTGGTAGTTGCTGTTTCTATCATGATCTTTTTTTGAGGAACAGGACTTAATTAACTGTGTATCCGTGTTCTTATCGGTTCTGTACTTACCACGTTGGGGAAATAACTGATAGTAGTTTCCCGGTTGGTGGTGTG
Source organism: Nostocales cyanobacterium ELA583 (assembly GCA_037131225.1). GTDB lineage: Bacteria > Cyanobacteriota > Cyanobacteriia > Cyanobacteriales > Nostocaceae > Dolichospermum. The sequence goes on from JBAXRM010000020.1 coordinate 4,227, forward strand.
ACAGTTCCGATATTGTTACGTTAGTGTGATTTTTCATAACAATTCGTATAGTAGGTTACTAAATTTGAGTGCTTATGCAAAAATCGGATATAAATATTGCGGTTATTGCATAATTAATGCTATTAGATGTCAATAATAAATAATAAATTTTAGATAATGTGACACATCGTCCGTAGACTGATAGTCCATAACCGCTCAATATCAGTACATGAATGAATCAAAACAGAAGATTCTTTATGCTTTAGGCTATTTAGTCAGACAACGTAGAACGGAGTTAGGAATTTCACAAGAGGAGTTAGGACTACGCGCTAACTTAGACCGCACATACATTTCCGGTGTGGAACGTGGAGTTAGAAATCCTTCCCTCACTGCTCTTGTCAGTCTTGCAGATGGCTTAGGTATTAGTGTTTCCATTCTGCTCAAAAATCTGGAAATTGAAGCCGATAGAATACAGTGACAAACCAACAAAATTTAGTCGAGACAATTCAAGCCCAATTTAGACAAGGAGCAACTCAATTACAAGTCTTTAACCTTTTATCAGATCAAAAATGGCATTGTAGAGAGTGCGAAGGCAAAAACATAGGATCAACTCAGTATGCCGGTGGTGGAGGTATTCAGAGATTACAACGCGGGACAAGAAGTCGTCCTGGTCTTGTTATTGAAACACAAAAGAATTTTTGTCCAACTTGTCAACAAATACGTTTAGGAGATTACTGGACAGGAGAGATAAAATCGGCTAATTCAGCTTCTAATATACCAGCTTCTTTAGTTCAAAGAATTCTCCAGGTTTATTCATATACAGATGTAATAGAACAGAGACAAAGAGAGAAGCATGAGTTAGTTATTGATCATAGATTTCCTATGGAACGTTGGGGAGAAAGTGAAGCTCCACATTTAACCTCTATGAGTGAAACCGAAATCAGGAAAAAATTTCAATTACTCAAGAAAGACGCTTCTGGGAATCATAATCTTTTAAAATCGAGAAGTTGTGAACGCTGTATTAAAACTGGTAAACGAGGTACACCTTTTGGTATTAAATTCTGGTATCAAGCAGGTGAAAATTGGCCTTCCCAACATCAGCGAGGTGATGAAGCAGAGGAAGGTTGTATTGGTTGTGGTTGGTATGATTTTGAAGCTTGGCGTAATGCACTTAATGAAAAGCTAATTGAATTTGTTCAAAATCAAGCATCAACATATTTTGTATATAAAGAACCACCAGGAGGAACTTTAGCAAGACGTTCCATATACTCCTGTGAATGTTTAGTCCATTCGTGATTAATTTCCGCTATTCGAGTGTATTCTGGTAAATCAGAAATTGCTGATTCAATAGGTTTGTATTCTTCTTGGTTTAATTGCGCTTGAGGATAAGGATTTGACATTCCAAATCTATTGGCGATAAAAATAGCTCTTGGTCGAATTTGTGGGATTCCATAAGCCGCAGATTCAAGAATTGCCACAGAAATATGAGGATAACCAATAGACTCAAAAGCTTCAATAATTGCTGTCTTTACATCCCCTTTTTGAATTGTCAAAATACCTGGTACATTTTCCATCACTACATACCAAGGGCGTATTTCGGAAACAACACGCACAAATTCATAAAATAATCTATTTCTAGGATCTTTTGGATCACGTTTTCCGGCTACTGAAAATCCTTGACATGGTGGACCACCAACAACAATATTTACATCAGGTGAGCCTATTTGTTGCAGCCAATTTTGGGGAGAAAATTGTTCAATATCTCCACAGAAATGATGACATTGTGGGAAATTTTTATTGTGCGTAGCAGAAGCAATTGGACTAATTTCTACACTAGCCAATGGTGTAAATCCAGCTTGGAATAACCCTTGTGTGATTCCCCCAGCACCACAAAACAGATCCACAAAAGTATATTTAGATAATGGACTGGGTGGGGAACTAACATCAGTAAATATCTTATATGGATCAGATTTATCTTCATCTAGTTCGCGCTGAATACGTTCATAGCGTCCTAATTTCGGCTTCTTTTGCTTGTGCCTAGGATTATGCTCATCCTCGTGAGGCAAAAAAGAAATTTGTGTTCCTTGCATTCGATAATTGATATGAACGTTTGCTTTGCTGTGACATATAGTCTACAATATATCAAGCATAGTAAAATTGGCAACCTAATTCTAAAAACGAGAAAATTTATCTCGTTATCTGAACCAAGTTTATGGAATTATTAAACAGTTAAGCGATTCAGAAAAGGCTGTTAAAAAAACTGATAGAAGAAATAGGTAATGGGTAATTGGTTTTACCTGTTACCTATGATCATTCACGTTTTTTAAAGATTGTATTAAACTAACATTATTAACAGGTTTTACAATAATCCAGTTATAAGTTTTAACTTCTTTTACCCCTGGTATTGAATCTCCCCATTATGTTAATTCTTGAAAAACGGCTGATGATATGATAATTTCTCCATAAAGTTGTTCTAATAATTGGATTTTTCCTATAGCTGATAGATTAGTAATAGGTGAAGTATTGCTAACTATAATCATAAATTTTAAATAATTCCCAAGTTTTTTAAATCAACGTCTAAATCAGTTTCATCATAATGAATATTAATGTTTCTGATAGCTAATTCATTTTGAAATTGCAGTAAAGGCATTTTAGCAAGTTGGGATGCTTTACCGATACTAATTTTTTTTCTTTGAAACAATAAGATAATCAACTCTAAAACTAATTCTTTTTCTGATAATCCACTTGCTTGGACAATATCTTCGGAAATGACTAAGCTCATTGAGATCCTCCTGTTAACACAGACTAGAAAAATTATAACACACAGGTAGAGGCTTGATACTTTCTGTTATAAATTTGAGAACAGACACTAACTTACTCAAGAAGGATTATTATGTATAAGTTGCATTACTTATTTTGAAATAAAAAGAGGTTTGTTTGCAGTCAAAGCAACTAAACAATTAGAAAAATTTGATAATTTCTGTAAGGATTATCAAATCATTTTATTAGATGATTTAGGGATTTTAGAAAAAGCAGCAGAAATTCATGCAAATCTCAGATTAAGAGGATTACCAATCCAAACAGAAGATATTTTAATTGCTGCAACTGATATCATTAAAGGGTTTATTTTGGTTTCTAATGATAGTGATTTATTGAGAGTTGAGGGTTAAAGTTTAGAGAATTGGTTACAGCAATAAGTTTTGTGGGCATTTTAATAAAAAGATCCCTAACTACTTTAATAAGTCAAGGATCTGGGAATTAAGTATTTTAAATTGAGTTATTTAACTCACAGTTTCTAACTGTAAAGTCTTTGCTTCTTCTTCCCGTTGATGTTCCTGAAATTCTGCTAATTCTGCTTCTATTTCTGCCTTTACCTCATGACGGAATTTGAAAAAATGTTCACCTGTACCCAAAGCAATTAAATAATCATATAATAGATGCGGTTTCTGCTGTGCCATTGTGATTAATTGCTGCCAAAAAACAAACCGTGTCGAACGTAGCATCCCTTGTCGCCAACAAATAGACATTAAAAACTGGAACTCTGGTTTTGTTAAAGTCCGTTGATATTTTGCCCGCCAACCTTCCATCATCATAAAATGGCGAAAAGTCCGTTTTAAGTAGGGCATAGGTTCATACAAATTCCAAAAAGCATCAATAAACTCCTCAGCAATTTCCGACATTGGCCGAGTCGGAACAAAATTCATTAAAGCCTTTTGAGAACCCATGAACTCACCTAAACCATCCCTCAACCGTCCTTCTTTTTGCAAGCGAGTCCACATGGCTGTATTCGGTAATGCTTGCAGTAAATTTAGATGTGCTTGGGGAATACAGGTTGCTTCCACAAATTCTTGAATCCGTTTACCTGCACCTGGTTTTTCACCATCAAATCCTAAGATAAAACCAGACATAATTTGCAATCCGGCTTTAGTAATTTTATTGCAGGATTCAACTAAGGAACTGCGAGTATTTTGGGGTTTATTAATTCCTACTAAACTATCTACATCAGGGGTTTCAATTCCCATAAATACCTGGACAAAACCAGCTTTTACCATCAATTCTAATAATTCATCATCTTCTGCTAAATTTAATGAAGCTTCTGTTAATAAAGCAAACGGATAATTACGTTCTTCCATCCAGGGAATTAATGCTCTTAAAAATACTTTAGCATTGCGTTTATTGCCAATGAAGTTATCATCAACTATAAACACATAACGCCACCAACCCATTTTATACAAAACATCCAATTCTGCAAGAATTTGTTCAGGTGTTTTTGTGCGGGGCTTGCGGCCAAAAAGGGTAATAATATCGCAAAATTCACATTGAAATGGACAACCTCGTGAAAATTGCACAGTCATTGCTATATAAGCATCTAAATCTAATAAATCAAATCTGGGTGAAGGAGTTGTGGTGACATCAGGTTTTTCTATAGCCCGGAAAATTCCCTTTTCTTCTCCCTTTTCTAAGGCTTCTAAGAACATGGGAATAGTGATTTCCCCTTCATCTAAAATTAAATAATCTGCTCCGGCTTCTAGCACAAATTCAGGTACAGATGTGGCAAATGGTCCCCCCACTGCGACTTTTTTCCCTAATCTCTTACCTTTTCTAATTGATTCCCCAAAATCCTGTTTTTGGATAATCATTGCAGAGATGATGACTATATCGCACCATTCCCAATCTGCATCTGTCTCCAGACCGATATTGCGATCGCTCAACCGGAATTCCCAATCCTGCGGTAACATCGCTGCAACGGTGATTAAACCCAATGGTGGATTGGTAGCGCGTAACCCAGCTAAATCAATGGTTTCCTGATAAGACCAAAAAGAATTGGGCATTATCGGCCAGATTAATAAAGCTTTCATTAAATATATTTCCCTGAGTTGTGTTCTGTTAAAAACCCATTTAGTCTTTAACTATAAAAGCTGGGTAAATTGGTTTTTATCTCTCTAGAGGTACAGTTTTTTAAACTTCATGATTAAGAAACCAAATAGATGAAGTATGAATAAAATACAGTTCAGTAAACAAGAGTTATCTGCATCTATACCTGATACAAAATATGTGGTGAATTTATCTGAAAATAGCTATAATATTACTTTGTTAACTTAATGCGTGTTATTATCAAAAGAATACTTCAGGAGTTTTGGGAAAAGCACTCCCACGCAGAATCAGGACTTTTATTATGGTATCAGCGCATCTCTGATGCTCACTTGGTAACTTTTAATGATGTTAAACGAATTTTTCGATCAGCAGACTGTAACCACTATATAAAACTAATTACTATATTTCCTCCACGACCAATTACCAATGAAGATGAATTAATTGTCTGAATCAGGATACCCAGGATTTTAGGATTTTCAGGATTGTTATTAATGAATTATGGAATCTTAATGAAATTCAATATTTCCCTGTTCACCCTCTCTATTATATTACCAAAATGTAATAAATCATTATCATTTCCTTCTATCAACCCACATCCTTCCTCAAATCCCATTATCAATAACTCGATTTAAAACTAATTTTATGTAACGCTGCATAGAATCATAAAATTTATTGATTGATAGATCTTTATCTGCGTTTATCTGCGTTTATCTGCGTTTAATTATTACTGAGATTTTATTCTATGCTTAGGACGGTTTTCAGGGGTTTGACATCACCCTCAAGGTCTATAAAATTGAGCAAGTTCTCATTACACTGATAATTATGGGTAAGCAGCGCGTTTTGTCGGGAGTTCAACCAACTGGTAACTTACACTTAGGTAACTATTTAGGTGCAATTCGTAACTGGGTAGAAATTCAAGACCAGTATGAAAATTTCTTTTGTGTGGTAGATTTACACGCCATTACAGTACCACATAATCCCGCCACCTTAGCGGCTGATACTTACAACATTGCGGCTTTATATTTAGCCTGTGGTATTGATTTACGGTATTCTAGCATCTTTGTCCAATCTCACGTTTCTGCACACAGTGAACTGACTTGGTTGCTAAACTGCATTACTCCCCTGAACTGGTTACAAGATATGATTCAGTTTAAGGAAAAGTCCGTTAAACAAGGGGAAAATGTCGGTGTTGGTTTGTTAGATTATCCTGTGTTAATGTCAGCGGATATTCTGCTTTATCAAGCGGATAAAGTGCCGGTTGGTGAAGATCAAAAGCAGCATTTGGAACTAGCGCGGGATATTGTCAATAGGTTTAATCACCAATTTGCTAAGAATAAACCAGTTTTGAAATTACCAGATCCTTTGATTAGAAAAGAAGGTGCAAGGGTGATGAGTTTGACAGACGGAACCAAGAAAATGTCAAAATCAGATCCTTCAGAATTAAGTCGAATTAATCTTTTAGACTCTCCAGAGGAGATTACCAAGAAGATTAAACGCTGTAAAACTGATTTGGTGCGGGGTTTAACCTTTGATGACTCAGAACGCCCAGAATGTCATAATTTATTAACTCTGTATACCCTACTGGCTGGAAAAACCAAAGAAGAGGTAGCAGTTGAGTGTGCAGATATGGGTTGGGGACAATTTAAACCTTTGCTGACAGAAACAGCGATTCAGGCTTTAAAGCCAATTCAAGATAAATATGCGGAGGTCATGGCAGATAAGGGCTATTTAGAGTCAGTATTGCGCGATGGTAGCGAAAAAGCCAGGGCGATCGCTAATCAAACTTTAGCAGATGTTAAAGCCGCTTTGGGTTTCACAGTTCCACTTTAAATCGGCGGTTAGAAACCGCGTCTACACAGACAAAACCCACACTTCGACAGGCTCAGTGACCGCCTGCGTGGGTTTCAAAATCTTGCTTATGAACTACCTTTAAGGTTTAGGCTTTTAGGTGTAATTTGTTTTACCCTTTAAGAAAACCGAACTCATAAAATTATGCCGGGTACCGATAGCACTTTTAATAATTTCCGTAAAGCAGCCCTTGCGGGTGACTTTTTAATTACCGCCGAAGTTGCACCCCCCAAAGGCGGAGATCCTACCCACACGATCAAAATGGCAGCGACTCTTAAGGGAAGGGTTCATGCTGTCAATATTACTGATGGTAGCCGGGCTGTATTGGGGATGTCTCCCTTAGCAGCTTCAGTGATTTTATTGCAAAATGGCATTGAGCCAATTTGTCAGTTTGCTTGCCGCGATCGCAATAGAATAGGATTACAAGCGGATTTAATGGGCGCTCATGCCTTGGGTATCCGCAATATTTTAGCTTTAACAGGTGATCCGATCAAAGCAGGTGATCATCCTGAAGCAAAAGCCGTTTTTGATTTAGAAGCTGTGCGGTTATTGCAGTTAATTAGAAACATGAATCAAGGATTTGATTTTAATCAAAAACCCCTCACTGATGGGGCTTTAGATTTATTTGTTGGTGCAGCAGTAGATCCCCAATCTAAAAGTTGGTCAGGTTTACAAAGTCGGTTTGAAAAGAAAATAGCCGCCGGGGCGCAGTTTTTTCAAAGTCAATTAATTACTGATTTTGAAATATTAGAAAAGTTCATGGATAAAATTGCATCTGGTTATAACAAACCGATTTTGGCGGGAATCTTTCTGTTGAAGTCGGCAAAAAATGCCCAGTTTATTAATAAGGTTGTTCCCGGTGTGAATATTCCTGAACACATTATTGATAGATTAGCAAAAGCGAAACATCCCCTAGAAGAAGGCATGAAAATTGCGGCAGAACAAGTGCAAATTGCGAGAGAATTGTGTCAAGGTGTGCATCTAATGTCCGTTAAAAGAGAAGATTTAATTGCACCTATCTTGGATTTAGCGGGGGTGGGGAAAGTTAGTTAGGAAGAAAAACAGCTTAAATTATGAATTTAGTAGAGACGTTCCATGGAACGTCTCTACAAGGGTTTTGAGATCACGTATATTTAAATTCAGTCGTTGTCTCTAAATATTGCTAATTTTGCTAAACTAGAACAAACCTCACACCAGCAGGAGGACATAATGACTTTTACAACTGATATCCAGGAAGATCAAGACTTACGCCCTTATCCAGAAACCTCTCTTCCAGATCATACTCAACTCCCAGAGTCGGACGGTACATTTGTGAAAAATTGGCAAGAACATCCTCAAAGCATCTTACTGACTGACTCCATTACACCCATCCTCAAGAAATTAAATCCTGATGGTCAATATTGTATTGGACAGGATTTAGGTATTTATTGGCGTATTACTGAACCACCGGAGAAAGGTGCAGAAGCACCAGACTGGTTCTATGTTCCCAATGTACCACCTTCTTTAAATGGTAAAACCCGACGCTCCTATGTCCTTTGGCAAGAATATATTTCGCCATTAGTTGCTTTAGAATTTGTTTCGGGGAATGGTGCCGAAGAACGAGATAAAACTCCTTGGAAAGGTAAGTTCTGGATTTATGAACAGGTGATTAAACCAGCTTTTTATGGCATTTATGAAGTTAATAAAGCCAGTATAGAAGTTTATGAATTAATTGGTGGAAAATATCAGTTATTAGCAGCAAATGAACGGGGACATTATCCGATTACATCTATGGGTGTTGAGTTGGGTTTATGGCAAGGTGAATATCTGGCTATGGATTTACCTTGGTTGCGGTGGTGGGATGTGCAAGGTAATTTATTATTAACTGGTGAAGAAAGAGCAAATCGTTTGGCTGCACAGTTGCGGGCTTTGGGAGTTGAACCGGAAGCTTAATATTATTTGGACTTTGAGTTAAGGATGCGTCGCAATCCTTACTAATTTTGCTAAACTAGAACAAACCTCACACCAGCAAGAGGATATATGACTTTTACAACTGATGTCCAGGAAGATCCAGACTTACGCCCTTACCCAGAAACCTCTCTTCCAGACCATACCCAACTTCCAGAGTCGGACGGTACATTCGTGAAAAATTTTCAGGAGCATCCCCAAAGCAATCTACTGACAGACTCCATTCAACAAGTATTACAAAAACGCCATCCAGACGGACAATATGCCATAGGTCAAGATAGCGGTATCTACTGGCGGATGACTGACCCAGCAGAACGGGGTGCAGAAGCTCCAGACTGGTTCTATGTCCCCAATGTACCCCCTACCTTAAATGGGCAAATACGGCGATCTTATGTCCTTTGGCAAGAGTACATTGCCCCGTTAATTGTTTTAGAATTTGTCTCTGGAAATGGTATTGAAGAAAGAGATAAAACTCCTTGGAAAGGTAAATTTTGGATTTATGAACAGGTAATTCGCCCTGCTTTTTATGGCATTTATGAAGTTAGGAAATCCCGTCTTGAAGTTTATGAATTAACTGGTGGACAATATCAGTTATTACCAGCAAATGAACGAGGACATTATCCAATTACACCTATGGGTGTGGAGTTAGGTTTATGGCAAGGTGAGTATCTGGCTATGGAACTACCTTGGCTGCGTTGGTGGGATTCCCAAGGTAATTTGTTGTTGAATGGTGATGAAAGAGCCGAACTAGAACGTCAAAAAAGTGATCGTTTAGCTGCACAGTTGCGGGCTTTGGGAGTTGAACCGGAAGCGTAATATTATTTGGATTTTGGGTTAAAAATTATGGATACAGATATTATCTTAGAATCAGATATACCAGATGAATCAATAGATGAAGAAAATAATCTAATAGATGAAGAGATAAATGAGCCTTTTGATCCTACCAAAATTCGAGTTGAAACTAGACAAGTAAGCATTGATGAATTATTAGCAAGAATTAGTTATCATCAACTAGAATTAGAACCAGAATTTCAGAGAAAAAAAGTTTGGAATCAAATTGCTAAAAGTAGACTGATAGAATCAATTTTACTGCGTATCCCTTTACCAGCTTTTTATATTGACGCAACTAATGAAGAAAAATGGTTAGTAATAGATGGGTTACAACGACTTAATAGTTTAAAAGAGTTCATTATAGATAAACAGTTAAGATTAACTGGACTAGAATCATTTACTCAATTTAATGATAAAGTATATGATGAAATACCACGTAATTATCAACGCAGAATAGAAGAGACTAACTTCACAATTATTTTTCTAGAACCAGGTACAGATCAGGAATATAGACAAGCCATATTTGAACGGATTAATACTAGTGGTTCAGCCTTATCATCTCAAGAAATACGTCATGCTTTAAATCAAGGTAAAGCAACGAAATTATTAGAAAATTTAGCTAACTCATCTGAATTTAAAACAGCTACTAATAGCGGTATCAAAGCTGATAGAATGATGGATCGTGAGTGTATACTACGAGTATTAGTATTTATGCTGGATAATCAAGAATTATTTGATTATCAAAGCTATAAAAAAGTTTTAGAAAAAGCGATGATATATATTAATAATATGTCAGATGAAGAAATTAAATTATTAGAGACTAAATTTAAAGATATAATGAATTTAGCTGTTGAAATTTTTGGTGAAAATGCTTTTCGTAAAAATAAAGGAAACCGCTATCCTGTGAATAAAGCATTATTTGAAGCCTGGTCTGTTAAGTTATATCAATTAAATTGTCAAAAAATTAATTTTATTAAAGAAAGAAAAGAAAATTTGCAACAAAAAATAATAGATTGGAGTAATAATGGCAAATTTACAACTTCTTTATATGGTACTCTGGGAACATTCAAAACTGTAAATAAGAGATTAGAACAAATTCAAGAACTAATTACACAAGTATTATCATGATCCATTCATTGCGGTTGCAAAATTTTAAACCATTTGAAGACCAGACAATCAATTTTAAACCACTAACTTTATTATCTGGTTTAAATGGTATGGGTAAATCTTCAGTATTACAATCACTTCTGTTATTACGACAGTCATATCAACAGAGACTTTTACAGAGAAAATATTTAGCCCTTAATGGTAATTTGGTTAATATTGGTACTGCTAAAGATGCTTTATTTGAAGGAGCAAAAAAAGAAGAAATTATATTTGAACTGATAGTAGATCATCAAGATATTCAAACATGGACATGGCAGTTTAAGTATAATAAACAATCTGATGTCCTGAGTAGTGATATTGCACCAATAACTGACAAGATACATGGATTTAGTCTTTTTACTGATTACTTTCACTATCTACAAGCTGAACGACTTGGACCACGAAATGTATTTGAAATGTCAGATGATTTAGTCCGTCAGCATTTTCAAATTGGTACTAGAGGAGAATATGCAGCACATTTCTTGTATGTTTTTGGTAAATTTGACATAAATACTGTTGGAATTAAACCACAAAATTCATATTCAGTTAATAGAATTTTTGAACGTCCAGGAAAAAGTGAAATCAACAAATTAATTCATCCACAAGAAAATTCAAGACTTTTAAACGATCAAGTTAAAGCATGGATGGGAGAAATTCGTCCTGGTACAAATATTCATGTAGATCCAATTCCAGGTGTTGATTTAATGCGTTTAGAATACTCATTTGATATGGGAAAAGATGTTAGTAGTAGATATCGTAATACTAATGTAGGATTTGGAATTACCCACACTTTGCCAATAATTGTAGCTGTACTTGCATCTCCTCCTGGTACACTAATTCTAGTTGAAAATCCAGAAGCACATCTTCACCCCAGAGGACAGGCAAAAATGGGAGAATTATTAGCACTTGCAGCTAGTTGTGGCGTTCAAGTAGTCATAGAAACTCATAGCGATCATGTTTTAAATGGTATTCGTTTAGCTGTTCATGGTGGTAAAATTCAACCAGAAGATGTACAATTATATTATTTTAAAAATCAAGAAAAACAAGGGCAATCTTTGACAAAAGTTATTTCACCACGCATTGATAGAAATGGCAGAATTGATAGATGGCCTGATGGTTTTTTTGATGAGTGGGAGAAAAGCTTAGATGTTTTGTTAGAACCTGCGGGAGAGTAAGTTGATGGAAATTGATTTAGTATTTAATGAACTCTCTCTACAAAATCCTGCTTCTGATCAGCAAACAGCACGAGAATGGATGTCAAATTTCATTAAAACTGTTAAAGTAGTAAAATCTCAAGGAGTGAAAGTCTATCTTCGTACTCAATATAATTTTCATAAAACTATACTTGCAAATGAATATCCTCTACGTAGCTGGCTGAATGATCAAGAAGTAGCAAAAGAAGAACAAATTTTTATTAAAACTCTAGCCACAGGGAGTCCTTTTTCAACTAATATTGTCAATTCAGAAATTCAAGATATTGAAAATAACCAAGGATTATCAGAATTTTATTATCAAGGAATAGTTGCAGTTGGATTAGGTGTTGCTTATTTACTTGATACAATAGCAATTAGTTTTATATCAGATGAATGCTGGAATTTCAGCAGATTGGAAATCAATTGCCTAGAATATTCTGAAAATGGCGAAGAATGTAGAAAAATATTACAACTTCGTCATGCTAGTTGTAATATTCACGTTCAAGATCATACTGAATGGATACAACGGCAAATTCAAGCAGATATTGATTGTGGTCAGGATATTTGGGATAAAAAAGAAGAGTTATTTCCTAATTTAGAATTTTGTGATAATGTCAGCAAACAGTTGCAAAATATTCAATATAGACAATTAGAATTAAAACCAGTATATAAAACCTTAACTGAACTTCAGAAATGTTGTCAAGATTGGAAAAGTGGAGGATTTACTGTAATAGGTTATCCTCTTGATGAATCTGGAGAAAGTGAACCAACTTTAAACAGATATAGACAAGAAAGACTATTTATTTGTCCTGATAGTGAGGAGCGTTTATTTGAACGTCATATTAAATTAAGGTCCTGTAACTGGCGAATTCATTTCTTTCCATTGCAGCCAGGAAAAGTTATTATTGGCTATGTAGGTCGCCATCTTCCTACAGTAAATTATCGAACATAATTATTAATGCTGTTCATAATTCATTCTTCATACTCATTCTTCATACTCCTTTTCCACAGCTAAATATTCAGAAACACCCATCAGATTTTGAAACTCTTGAAAGTTCATCAAACCAGATAGATTATCAGTAGTTCCCTGTTCCTTCAAATGACGAAAACAAGCACTCATTACCTCAGTTACAGCCATAAGTGCAGTCAGAGGAAAAAAGACAATTTTAAACCCCAAATTTTGCAATTCCAAAGGAGAAATTGGCGGAGTTTTCCCACCTTCCACAATATTTGCTACCAATGGGATATTAGGAAAAGCAGCAGCTATAACTTGCAATTCCGCTACAGATTGAGGTGCTTCCACAAACAAGACATCTGCACCAGCATTAATGTATGCCTGACCACGCAGAATCGCTTCCTCCAAACCCAAAGGCGCACGGGCATCAGTTCGGGCTATAATAACCAAACCGCTATCACCACGGGCTTTTACCGCAGCCCGGATTTTTCCCGCGTGTTCAGTCATAGAAATCACCCGTTTACCCTCAAAATGTCCGCATTTTTTCGGACATTCTTGGTCTTCTAAAATTATCCCAGCTAACCCCAACTGGACAGCATCTTTAACAGTTCGCATCACATTTAAAGCGTTACCATAACCTGTATCACAATCAGCAATTAAAGGTATATTCATTGACTGTGCTATTCTGCCCACACTATAAAACATTTCTGTAGCAGTGAGAAAACCATAGTCAGGTAAACCCAAAGTAGAAGCAGCAATCCCAAAACCACTGGTAGCAGCCACATAAAAGCCAGCTTTTTCCACCAGTTTTGCACTCAAACAGTCATAAACACCAGGAATAACAATAATTTCAGGACGTGCCAGTAATTCGCGCAGTTTTTGAGAAGCCGTCATAAGATTAACTATAAATGGACTATTTTGAGAATACAATAAATACGGTAAAAACATTTTAGGAAACTTACAGTATTTCTTACTTTGCGTCTTTGCTCCTTTGTATCTTTGCGCGAAATAAAAACACGATATTGCTGTAATAAAAAGGTGCGTTAGAAACGCACCTCAGAAAACATTAACCTTCAGTTTTCATCTTCCAATCAGGTTTAACTATTTGACGACTCCGCGCAATTACCAAAGAAGCATCAGGAACATCTTCCGTCACCGTTGAACCTGCGGCTATGTAGACATCATTTCCCACAGTAATAGGTGCAACTAAAACACTATTAGAACCGGTTTTTGTGCGATCGCCTATAATTGTTTTATGCTTCTTCACACCATCATAATTAGCGGTAATTGTCCCCGCACCGATATTTACCTGAGTTCCCGCTGTAGTGTCACCCAAATATGATAAGTGTGATACATTAGTGCGATCGCCTAATTGCGTATTTTTCAACTCCACAAAATTACCAATTCGACAATTAGCACCAACTTTCGCATGGCCGCGCAAATGTGCATAAGGTCCAATGCGAGTGCCTGATTCTACAAAACTATCTGTAACTACAGAATATTGAACAGTGACATTTTCAGCCAATTCACTATTTTCAATTAAACTACCTGGACCAATGCGACTACCAGATTTGATAACCGTTTTTCCTCGCAAATGAGTTTGCGGTTCAATAATTACATCTGCTTGCAATTCCACCGTTTCATCAATAGTAATACTGGCAGGATCAATTAGCATCACACCTGCTAACAACCATTTTTCCTTAATGCGTCTTTGTAAAATATCGTTAGCAGTTGCTAATTGCAATCTATCATTAATTCCCAAAATTTCTTGATCATCTTTCACATCTACAGCCATAACTTTACCAACTTGAGTTACAGCGTCAGTTAGGTAATATTCTTTTTGGGCATTATTAGCTTGTAATTGAGGCAAAAATTCCGCTAAATCTGGCCAACGGAAACAGTAAATACCAGCATTTACTCGGTCATTTTCTCTTTGGTTAGGAGTGCAATCTTTTTCCTCAACTATTTTTTGAACAATACCTTCACTGTTCCGAAAAACCCTGCCATAACCTTGAGGATTTGCTAATTGTGCAGTGAGAATAGTACAAGAATTTTGATTTTCTTTGTGAGTTTGTAAGAGATTTTTTAAAGTTTCTGTTCGCAACAAAGGGGCATCACCATTTAAAATCAATAAATCCCCAGTGTAACCTTCTAAATGGGGAAGTAATTGTTGGATAGCATGACCTGTACCTAATTGTACAGTTTGTTCCACGAACTCCACGCCATGAATTGAATCCATAGCCGTTTTTACTTCCTGAGACTGATAGCCAACAATCACTAATCTGCGTGATAGTGAAAGAGGTTCAGCACTTTCAAGAACGCGCTCAACTAAAGATTTTCCACCCAAAGAATGTAAAACTTTGGGCAGATTAGATTTCATTCTTGTGCCTTTTCCTGCCGCGAGAATTGCTAAAACAACCATAATTAGATATCAGTAAATTTGCGATAAATGATTTTTTGATTTGCTCTCTTCCAGGTCAGATTATATCAGTATAATGTTTGTTCAATCTCGATCTTAACCATCTTTTGCGCCATCGTGAACTTGACTCAAAGGAAGATGCTTGTGCTTCCTGTTGTCGTCGGTTGAGTATCACTTCAGCAGTATCACTTAAACTAGGATCTCGATAAGGAATAGCCGCACGAGTGAGTAAATGTTCGGCTTCAGGTTGGGAAAGAGGCGGCAAATAGGATATATTTGATTCCTGACTATATTCAGGATGTCCAGCGACAGTTCCCGGAGTCCGTCTTCCTATTGGTGGAGTAGAACTGACAACCAAACCAGCAGCTAACAATGCAGTTCGTACAGCCGCAGCACAGGAATAAGTAGCCAATAACCCATTTTGATGCAAGCATTCTGATACTTGTTGGATAAATTCCACAGTCCATAATTGCGGACACTGTGGGGGTGAAAAGGGATCAAGAAAAATTGCATCTGCTTGGAAACCTGATTCATGTACTTGTAGAATTAGGCTTCTAGCATCACCAATTAGTAAAGTAGCTTGCAGATGATCTATTTGGATTTGATGTTCAAAAGCTATTTGAGTTAAAATTTTTATATATTTGTCGTCCCAACTATCAAATAACTGATAACTGATTGCTGCTATCGGTACTGCGGGATTTAGTTCTAAACCTATGACTTCCACATGGCAATGAGGATTTACTTCCCAAATTGTCTGTAAAGCTGCCGCTGTGTTGTATCCTAGACCATAACAAATATCTAGTAGCCGCACAAATCCCGTCTCTGCTAATATTGGTAATCGAGTCGGAACAGCAAACTTGAAGAAACTCTCCTGTTTTGCTCCATATTGACTATGAAAAGCTTCATTAAATTCTGTGGAAAATAAAGTAAAAGAACCATCTTGTGTCTGTTGAGGTGTAAACATTTTGTCATTTGTCAGTTGAAAGAGAAATATTTTCCCTAATTACCAATTATCAATTACCTATGAGTAATCAATTTATTGTTTCTCCAGAATGGCTGTTTGAAAATCTCAATAATCCTCAAGTTGTGATTATTGATTGTCGGTTTTCTTTAGCCGATGTCCAATTAGGACAAAAACAGTATGAAGCTAATCATATCCCAGGTGCTTACTATTTAGACTTAAATCAAGATTTATCTAGTCCTGTAGAAGAACATGGGGGCAGACATCCTTTACCAAATACCACAAAATTAGCAGAAAAGTTATCAGCAATTGGGGTGAATTTCCAAAAAACTTTAGTAGTAGCTTATGATGATTCTCGCTTTGCTTTTGCATCTCGTTTATGGTGGTTATTGCGGTATTTAGGACATGAAAAAGTAGCTGTTTTAGATGGTGGTTTTTCAGGTTGGCAAAAAGCAGGTTATTCTACTACAGATATAATTCCTAGTGCTGAAAAAGGAATATTTATTCCCCAATTAAAACAGGATAAAGTTGTAGATTTTACCTATGTGAAAAATCACAAAGATAGTCCAAATGTAGTTTTAGTAGACTCTAGGGAAGGAGAACGCTATCGGGGTGAAAAAGAACCAATTGATAAAATTGCTGGACATATTCCCGGTGCTGTTAATTATCCTTGGCAAGAAGTAACTGACGCTTCTGGTTGTGTACTTCCTCAGTTAGAACAATCTCAACGTTGGCAAAATATAAACACAAATAAAGAAATTTTAGTTTATTGCGGTTCTGGTGTGACAGCTTGTGTAAATTTACTTTCTTTAGCCATAGCTGGAATTCCCACCGCTAAACTTTATGCTGGTAGTTGGAGTGATTGGATTAGTTATTAGTTGTCAACTACGCTAGATTAAATCTGGGCAATCTGACTATATATAGTTCAATAGCCTATTTTTAGTTAAAAAGTAGAAATTTATGACTTTTGATTACGACCTGTTTGTGATTGGTGCTGGTTCTGGGGGTTTGGCTGCTTCTAAACGGGCGGCTAGTTATGGTGCAAAAGTGGCGATCGCCGAATATGATTTAGTAGGTGGTACTTGCGTAATTCGCGGTTGTGTACCTAAAAAACTCATGGTTTATGGTTCTCACTTTCCTGCTCAATTCCAAGAAGCCGCAGGTTATGGTTGGACTGTGGGCGATGTAAAATTTGATTGGGAACATTTTATTACATCCATAGATAACGAAGTCCGCAGACTCTCAGCACTGCATATCAGCTTTTTAGAGAAAGCCGGAGTCGCACTAATTTCTGGTCGGGCCACTTTTATAGACCCTCATACCGTAGAAGTTGATGGCAAAAAATATACAGCCGAGAAAATTTTAATTGCTGTGGGTGGCCGTCCCGTTAAACCAGACATACCAGGGATAGAACACGGTATTACCTCCAATGAAATCTTCCACCTAAAAACCCAACCCAAACATATCGCTATTATTGGTTCTGGTTATATTGGTAGTGAGTTTGCTTGTATCATGCGCGGTTTGGGTTGTGAAGTTACGCAAATTATCCGCAAAGAGCAAATTTTGAATGGTTTTGACCAAGATATCCGCACCAGTATCCAAGAAAGCATGACTAATCATGGTATTCGCATTATTCAAAATACTGAAGTGACAGCCATAGAAAAAGTTACCGAAGGACTGAAATTAACTTTATCTGGAGACAATCAAGAATCAATCATTGCTGATGTATTTTTAGTAGCCACCGGTCGCAGTCCCAATATTGAAGGACTAGGCTTAGAAAATGCCCAACTTGATTGTGTTCCCAGTTCTGAAGAAGAACCAGGATACAGTACCTCAGATGCTATATCCGTCAATGAATATAGTCAAACTTGCCAACCCCATATTTATGCCGTTGGTGATGTCACAGACCGCTTAAATTTAACCCCTGTCGCCATTGGTGAAGGACGTGCTTTTGCTGATACTGAATTTGGCAACAATCGCCGCGAATTTAGTCACGAAACCGTAGCTACAGCCGTATTTACTACCCCAGAAGCAGCTACAGTCGGCTTGACAGAAGCCCAAGCTAGAGCAAAATTGGGGGATGATAGTATCAAAATTTATCGAACTAGCTTCCGTCCTATGTACTACACTTTGCCCGGTAAGCAAGAAAAAACCATGATGAAGTTAATAGTAGATATTAACACTGATAAGATTTTAGGCGCTCATATGGTGGGAGATAGTGCCGCAGAGATAATTCAAGGTGTGGCTATTGCAGTGAAAATGGGCGCAACTAAAGCTGACTTTGATGCAACTGTAGGTATTCATCCCTCAGCAGCAGAGGAATTTGTAACGATGAGATAATAATAAATAACAAGATCCCCGACTTCTTAAAGAAGTCGGGGATCTAAATATCTGAATCAATAATAAGTAGTCATATTTCATTTAACCATCCTGATAAATTAGAAATTTTACTAAAATAAGTAATTTGATAACTGGCTAATACCTGTTGAATATTAGTATTACAAAATTCCTTGGTATTCTCACTAAAAAAAGCTTTGGTAACTGATAAATTATTTTGAGCATGAGCTAGAATAACCTGTAAAATAAAATCATCTCTCCTTTGATTTTTCCCAGGAAGTAAAGGAACATTTAAAGTAGTTTCTAACATTTCAATGCTTGCTTCAATTAACTGTCCATGATTTTTTAAATATTCGATAATATGCAAAAAACGTTTCCTAAAGTCTCGTAATATTTTTTGATGATCAACTAAAGAGCGGTCTAAATAATTAACAAAAGATTGAGAGCTAGTTAATTCTTTATTGCGTTTACCTTCATTCATTTCTATCTGAATAGTTTGAGAAAAAGATTGACTACGTTTTTCTTCTCTTTCTATTGCTACTAAGGTTTCCATTAAACAAATACTAGGAATAAAGAATTTCAGATTGTCTGAAGAATGATAGACAAAATCTTCTAATTCTTTGTTTCTTCCTTTGGCAATTGCCATAATTGAATTAGTTTCTAAGTAAATAATAATCATAATAAGTCTAACTCCTCTGTAGTTCCATCAACAAAAAGAGCAAATAAGCCAATTTCTTTCATTTGCTCAATATAAGGAGGATTTTCACTTTTCCAATGATATGATAAATCATGTAACCATGCTTGAATTAAAGTGATTAAAGTAGATTGATATATGATTCCTTCAATACTCTCTGGATCATAGAATGCTAACACTTGCTTGGTATCAAATCTTCCTATTTCTGTAAAAGTTGGACTTTTAAAGATTCTCATAACATTAGAATTAACAAACATTAAGAAAGGAATATATTGATATGCTTCCATTTTTAAGATATCAAGATCCGGGGAAGAATACACACCGGAAAATCTCACATCTATCATTAAAATAGGGTGATCATCTTTATCTTTAGCAACAATTGCCGGATAAAAATCAATTACGGTTAGTGGTTGTATTTTTAACATGGTATTTTACCTGTTATTTAAGTAAAATTGAGGTTGTTTTATTATAACACAACTAATATCTGGTTTTGCCTAAGGCTTACTCTCAAATCTTGTTCTGTCTCGATATTAACTCACCACTAAAAGTTGATTAAACTTGTTTTTAAATCTGGAGATACCATTAAGTAATTTTTAACTTTTATAGGCTAAATTTATCTTAATATGTAAAGTTTGTTTACAATATTCAATATTTTCAAAATCGGTAATCTTTAATGATAAAATATACTATGAGATTTTCCTGAATAGAATAATAACATGATAAATAATAGCATAAAATTTATAGACTTATTTAGTGGTACAGGTGGATTTAGATTAGCAATTGAAAGGATTTGTCATAATTATAAAATTCAATCTCAATGTGTTTTTTCTAGTGATATTGATATAAATGCCCAGAAAATCTATTCAGAAAACTTCGGAGAAATGCCCACAGGAGATATTACAAAAATTGATGAAAATGATATTCCTGAGCATGATATATTATTAGGTGGTTTTCCTTGTCAACCTTTTAGTATTTGTGGAGAACTTAAAGGTTTTGAAGATACAAGAGGAACATTATTTTTTGATATTGCCAGAATTATTAAAAATAAACAGCCTTCAGCTTTTATATTAGAAAATGTCAAACAGTTAAAAGGGCATCAAGAAGGAAAAACATTAAAAATAATTATTAACACATTAAAAGAATTGGGATATTATACAGATTATAAAATTCTGAATGCTCTCAATTTTGGTTTACCACAAAAGCGAGAAAGAATTTTGATAGTTGGTTTGAAAAATCAAAATCATTATCATAATTTTAATTGGCCAGTAATCAAAATGCCCATGCAGCCTTTATCAGAAATATTAGAAAAGTCTGTTTCTGACTCTTATTATGCGTCTGAGAAAATTCGCCAAAATCGGTTACAAAAAGTCAAACCTGAGCAAAAATATGAGCAACCCACAATATGGCATGAAAATAAATCTGGTAATATTAGTGTATATCCTTATTCTTGTGCATTAAGAGCAGGGGCATCTTATAATTATCTATTAGTAAATGGAGAAAGAAGATTAACTGAAAGAGAAATGTTAAGATTGCAAGGTTTCCCTGAATCTTATAAAATAGTGGGAAGTTATCAAACTATGCGGAAATTAGCTGGTAATGCGATCGCTATTCCTTGTGTAGCTACAGTAATTAATTCTGTAATTAATGCAATTAATTTCTAAATTCATACTTTGATGAAAATATCATTTATGATTTCTATATCTGGTTTTGTATAAGGATTAAGTAGGTGAACACAATAAAACCAAACTGTGTAAAGAAATGTAAAATCGCCCAAACCCTCTTCACTCTTGCCTCTTGCCTCTTGCCTTTTGCCTTGCCATAACGACAATTTTCAACGCTCACCTACTTACTATACAATCTTATATCTCAATATCAACTCATTACTAAAAGTTCATTAAACTTGTTTTTTAAATCTGGGGACACCATTAATGGATTGTAACCTTCTCCTTCATAAGGTTGCCAAATATAACTATTGCTAAATGGTCGAAAAACTGGTAATGTTTCTAGATCCTTTTGAAGTGTGTTAGCTAACACTAATCCTGGAATTGATCTAGTTGGATTTTTTAATAAGATTTTCAGCTAAATTCTCTATTCAAAACACATATAAATAATTAATCATGCTTCAATACTCCCAATTCTCAATATAGTTGATGTCAATAAATAATAGATATAGTATGCTGTAATAATTTATATTTTTCAATCATATCATGAATTACCTTTACCTTCATGGTTTCGCTTCCAGTCCCAAATCAACAAAATCCCAAGATATTCAACAAAGATTAACACAATTACAAATACCCATTTCTGTCCCCGATTTAAATAATGGCGGATTTTCTCACTTAACTATAACGCGCCAAATCCAACAAATTACCACTCAATTTCCTCCAGATTCCCAACCTGTTACTCTCATTGGTTCTAGCTTAGGAGGTTTAACCGCAGCCCACATAGCCCAACAGTATTTACAAGTCCAAAATTTAATCTTACTAGCGCCCGCTTTTGGTTTTTTATCCCACTGGTTGCCAAAATTAGGAATAGGATTAAAATTATGGCGATTAACAAAATATATGATGATTTATCATTATGGC
This sequence comes from Nostocales cyanobacterium ELA583, assembly GCA_037131225.1. GTDB lineage: Bacteria > Cyanobacteriota > Cyanobacteriia > Cyanobacteriales > Nostocaceae > Dolichospermum. The sequence continues at coordinate 25,997 of JBAXRM010000020.1, forward strand.
TATCAACAACTACTACCCTTACATTATAATTTTGTTACCGATGCTCACCAATATTCAGAAAATTTATTACAACGTCCCCTTCCTACCTTAATTTTACATGGTAAACATGATGAAGTTATTCCTATCCAAGCTAGTCGCCATTTCGCTAATTCCCGTCCTTGGGTAGAATTAATAGAACTCAATAGTGATCATAGCTTAGGCAATGTCACCCACGAAATTTGGCAAGCAATTTCCTCATTCTGTCAATTACCTTAACCAACAACTGACAAAAAATGCTTAAATTTATTCGTTCTGATTTATCTCAACTTAACGCTTACAAAGCTCACCCTGGTAGTGATAGTGCTGAACCTGTAGCTATTCAATTTGACCGATTAGATACTAATGAAAGTCCCTTAGATTTACCAGCGGAAATCAAAGAAAAACTAGCTTGGACATATCAACAAGTTATTGAAACTAATCGTTATCCTGATGGTGGACATGAAACTCTTAAAAATGCCATTTCCCAATATGTCAATGAATCAGCACATCTGGTAAATTCCCCCTTCAGTGCTGCCAATATTTCCGTCGGTAACGGTTCAGATGAACTAATTCGTTCGCTATTAATTGCCACCTGTCTAGGGGGAGAAGGATCTATTTTAGTCGCCAATCCCACCTTTTCCATGTATGGAATTCTCGCGCAAACTTTGGGCATTCCAGTAGTCACAGTAGGCAGAAATCAAAACAACTTTGAAACTGATTTAGCAGCAGCCAAATCTGCCATTACCCAAACACAAAATCCTCCTATTCGTGTCGTTTTTGTAGTTCATCCCAATTCCCCCACTGCTAATTGTTTAACAACAGCAGAACTAGAATGGTTAAAAAGTTTACCATCAGAGATTTTAGTAGTTATTGATGAAGCTTACTTTGAATTTAGTCAAACTACCCTAGCGGGGGAATTATTACAACGTTCTAACTGGATAATCCTACGGACTTTCTCAAAAGCCTTTCGATTAGCAGCCATGCGTGTAGGTTATTGTATCGCACATCCACAAGCGATCGCTATTTTAGAAAAAGTCCGTCTTCCTTACAATCTTCCCAGCTTTTCCATCGCTGCTGCCCTCATGGCTTTAGAAAATCGGCACCTTTTACTACAGTCAATACCCCAAATGCTGAGTGAAAGAACCAAAATGATCACGGCTTTATCAGCACACTTAATCTTAGAAATTACACCCAGTGCTACCAACTTTATTTACTTGCGTATTAAAACCGATGACTTACAATCACCAGCTACAGTTTTAACAAACCTCAACCAAAAACTTAGAAATCAAGGCACTCTCATTAGACTGCTACCCAGTGGCTTACGAATCACTATCGGCACACCAGCAGAAAACACACGCACCCTAGAACGAATACAAGCAGCTTTACAAGAATAAAAAGTAATTACTACCCATAATTATCTACATCCATACTTGTACGCCGAACTACAGTTACAGTTCGTGTTAATACACCTATTAACATAGCAAAAGCTTCATCTGGGATATAATCCACTATTTCAGCAGGAAAAAACACTTCAAACTGGTCAAGAATCTTTTGTACTCGCTGTTTAGCAACTGGACTCTCTGTAATTTGCTTAATTAAGCGAATCCATTGTCTTCTAATCAAGTAGGCTTTTTGACGATCTTCATGAGATTCAGGAGTCAACAAAGATAGATTGCCTATGGCTAAAACCCCTTGGCAATCACTATCATAATCTCCACCAATTGCTGCTCCAGGTCCAGCAAACTCCGCATAGTATTCTTTAAAGAGTATTAACCCATTTCTTCTCCGACTATTAACCATAAAAATCTTGCCACTATAAATTAGTGAGAGGATCTTAGATCCATTGTATTGCTCAGTTCCATCTGGCATGGCAATTTGGTTAATAACACTATTATGAGCGTAACAATTTGAAACTATAGTAGCTTGATAGCGTTCATAATTTTCGCTATCCATATTGTCTGAGGATTTTTACAATTTTGTAATATATATATATACTCTATTGTCACTTATTTTAGGAATAAACACGTATTATTCAGTTATATTAGCCATTTCATTCTATGGGATTAAGCCTGGATTTAACTCAACCCAAACTCATCTTTATATAAAGTTTTCATGAAGATAGACTAGAAAATATAAAGCAAACAACACAAAAAAGTATCTTTTCCCTACCCATAACTTATACCCCACATTCCGCACTTCAAAAGTAGTACAAAGAAATACAAAGTTATTCCCAGATATGCCTGAGTAAAAATACTTATAAACTTTCGGTCGAAAAAGTGAGACAATCAAAAAAAAATCAAAAAAACTTGAGAGGTAAAAAAGTTGTCTCCAACCTTAGAAACAAAAATTAAAAATATAGATCACTTAGGCTACAATTTACAATTTTTATTTTCGATTTGGGAATGAGGTTTAGGATAACTTGGTTGATTCAGTCTCTGGTGTGAGATCGAGGTTGCGATAGATTTGCTCAATGGGAAAGCTTAAATTAATGCTTTTGAGTTCCACGTTGTCGCCTGCTTGATAGTTAATAATTAACCAATCACCTGCTTCGTTTTTGTGATACAAATCCATTTCGATGCTGGTGGAACTCACTAATAAATAATCCTGTAAGACTGGATTTTTGCGGTATAGTCTAAATTTGCCACTGCGATCGTAGATTTCAGTGCTAGGAGAGAGAACTTCAACGATGAGGCAGGGATAGGTGAAATAATTTGGGGTGTTTTTGTCGCGATCGTCGCAGGTAACACTTGCATCGGGGTAGGTATAGTTTCTGGTTTCAACAATATTAATCTTGATGTCAGAATTGCCTGCTATGCAACCGCTATTTTCTAAATGATTATCAAACATGGCAGTAAGTCTGATAGCAAGACGACCGTGATTAACGCTGCCGCCGCTCATGGCGTAAACTTGACCGTTAATCAGTTCGTGTTTTTCTAGTTGCTTTTCTTCCCAAGCAAAGTATTCTTCTGGGGTAAGTTGGGGAAAGTTTTCTTTAACTACGATCATGGGGAAATCACTATTTGGTTAGTTTTGCTACTATTTAACGGTTTACACAAACATTTTTTGCAGCAAGCCTTTTTGGAATTTTTCGGCTCCTTATATCATTGTGACGAATGATGTTTACAATGCGCGTGTGCCTTCGATTAGCTTACTTTCATTATGACAAAGAACAAGGCTACGCTATCGGCGATCGCAATTAATATGAGTCGTGGTTTTCAGGCGATAGCGAAGCGCGACCTAGGAATCGCTATTTCTGTGAGTCGTGATTTTAGGTGATCGGAATATTTGGAGTGTTGAGGGGGCGATAGCGAAGCTCCGTAGGAATCGCACCAACAATCTATCTTCTAAAGGCGATCGGTTATCAATTATTTGTCCACTGGATATATCTTGTGATGTCTTTCCCACCAAACCAAATAAAAATGTCCTTGTAGCTTTACACCCCAAGCTCTGACGGTATTAGCAAATCTAAAACGGAAAGCCGTGTCGTACTCCTCTAAACCTATTTCAATCCACCTATTCTGAGCTTCTAGCACCAAAGTAGTTAGCTCTTGATGGTGATGCTTAGGTACGCTTTTGCCGCCCTTAGCAGGTGTCTTTTGCTCAAATAAAATTTCAGACCAAGTTGATTTTTCTAACGAACTGAGATTTGGAAGTATTTGAGTTTGCCATTCTTCCTCAGTCCAAGACCTTTGCTCTTGCCATGACCACTCTCCTTCTGAATCAGATATGGTCGTACACCAAGTCAAATGACAGGCTATTGAAAATGCTTCTTCGTTAGGAAGGTATACAAACTTGTTTCTAATTGGCTGTTCTTGAACCTTAACAACCTTTAAGTCAAGTTCGGGTATTGGTGATATTTTCACAGTTTTAGTCACCAAATTTTCCATGCTAGAAGAAAATTTTACTGACTTTGCTTTGCGCTCTTTAGCTTTTCCCTCTTGCCTTTGTTTCCTTTTCTCAGCTTTTGATGAAGGTTTCTCCGTCATAGACTTGAATAATATTCATGCATTGCAGCCAAAGAAATAACGTTATCACACTTTTCCGTAGGCTTATGATCACCTCTAGCATCTTTCCAAGGAGATTCCATGTGAGTTAATTCACTTAACCACTGTCCACTCTTGTCTTTGAGTACCTCTAGCACTTTTTCAACAGAGTCTTTCTGATTGGCAGTTAAAGCGTTAACATTTCCATCAGCAAAGGTATCCTCATCAACCTTAAATTGACCTTTATGATACCCATACAGAACTGGCACCACAGGTCCGTAAGCCCAAGCCTGAATATCATCCTCAAACAAGGGGCTTTCATCCCACACAAGAGACCACGCCTGACTGTAATAGACAAGCTTTTGAAGCTTCATCGCAGTCATCTCTCCTGTTTTGGTTAGGATATATTTCGCCACATCTACAGCGCGTGCCATATTGTTCCCCTTTTAGCTTTTAGCGAACTAGTCCATAATTATAGCATACAAGAACAAATGTACCAAAAAATATTTGAGACGAATTATGTATGCCTAATACAAGTTTTCATCGAAAATTTCATGCAGATAATGGCGTAGTCATAAAGAAATTCAGCGGACATCTTCCAACTAGGATTCCGCTCTGAATAAGTTACTCCTCTATTTTTGTGTCGCTACAATCACCTGTGCTTCTCTTAAGACTCTATCCCTCCAAAAATAACCCCGGACTACTTCCTGAATCACCGTATTTTCTGTGACATCTGCCCTTGATTGACGACCTACAGCATACATTATTTGGGAATCAAAGGGTTTGCCCTGAGCGACAATGGGAACAACACGGCGTTGTTTGAGTATTTCTAAAAGCGATCGCCTAATTAACTCCACTCCCTGTTGATTACTGGTGAAAATTTCCGTTAATGATTCTGACATTGGTAGTTTTTCTGGCTCATTAAATTGAGTAGAATTACCATTAATCCAATCTAGTAGCTTTTCCCAGAATCCTTTTTGTATTAATGGTTTTGAGTTTGAAGTAGTAGATAATGCTTCTAGTTCTTCTTGCCAGTAAGTACAAGCCTGATCTAAAGCATCCATAATCCCCAGCAAATCTTTGAGGAGTTTCTCCTGCTGCTGTTCAAATTTTCCCGATGCCTGTTTTTGAATTTCTTCCAAACGTATTGGCATCTGTTCTTGCTCTGTTCGAGTTATTGCCAATGCTTGTACCAGAGCATCTTGAGTAGAATGTAATAATTTACCCTGTTGCTTAACTTCATGGCGGAGAGCAGTCCATTCAGATACCATTTGATAGGTATCAAAGGCATTAGCAGATAATGGTGGTTTGCCTAAATATTCAGGGGGTACTTGTTCTGATTGTAAATAATCTACAAATTTGGCAAATAAAGCTTCTTTGTCATTGGTAATTGGTAATTGGTAATTGGTCATTGGTAATTGGTAATTGGTAATTGGTAATTGGTAATTGGTCAATAGTTTAGTGGACATTATCAATTATTTAAAATGTCGCACGAATTAAATCATCTAAACTAACTTCTAGTTGAGTTAGGGCTTTTTCTCGCAACTGTTTTAATATCGCTGGATTCAGTTCTGCTTCTAGGGGACGAACTTTGAAAAAATCCTCATATTGACTGGTTTCTCCTTTGCGAAGTGCCTCGTAAGCTTCTCGAATTGCCTTAAACTCTTCTGGATGAGTGTGAGCAGGGAATTCACGTAGCTTGGCATGATATGCCGCTTTAATTTGGGCGCTGGTTGCTCCTGCTGAAATTCCTAAACGTTCGTAGTGGTCAGCCATAAATAATTTTCAATTAAGATGACATCAATTGAGTTATTAGTTCTTATCTGTGTTTATCTGCGTTCAAATACCTTTGATATCTGACCGAGAAATTTTAGATTTTAGATTGGGAATTTTCGCCCCTTCAGGGTGGAATTCATCCAAAATACTCGCTGCGTACGCTTCGCTAACGCCAATCTAAAATCCTCAAGCCCCACACTTGTTTGGTGGAGTAAATCCAAAATCCAAAATCGTAAATCCAAAATTGATTGACCTTTAAAGCAATTCCTGAAAACCTGCTTTTTTTCTACCCTTGCGTTTTTTAGATGTAGATGATGAGTTTCTAAAGATAGAATCTAAATCTATTCCATCTTCTTCGTCTTCTTCATCTTCATCATCTGAGAAATCAGGCATATTGTTTAACATCATTTTTTTGAGTTCTGGAAGCATCCGTTCAAACTCCGCTTGAGGCATTTTGTTGCCAAATAATTTTTTAATCATCCCTTCTAATAAATCATCAACGTCTGATATATCTAGATTGTCAAATCGCTCTGGATCTGGCATGGCACTCTGAGTTTCTCTATCATTAACAAATGCCTGTTCTTCTCGAAATGCTTGTAAGGCTTTGGCATCTTGTAGACGACGGGCTAATTCAAATCCCTGTTGTTTTAATTGTTCATAGTTTGGATGATCAACGTCGTAGGTAGTGGCTTTAGCTAATAACAATAAAGGATTTTGGGGTTCTCGACGTAGTGCTTCATCTAGGAACGGGACAAGGGTTGTAATTTCACCAAAACGGCGGGATTGAAGTTGAATATTTGCCAGAGCGTTGCCTGGTTGGGGCATGGTGTCGAGGTAAAAACGCACGGGAAGCTCTAGTTTTTTGGGACTATTTTCTTTGACGGCTAAGATAACCAAATTAGCAACTTTAGCTTCTGGGTATTCTATGGATAGGCTGATTAACTTTTGCTGATACTGGCTGATTAAAGCGGCGATGCCTTTTTCTCGTTTGGCAAAAAGTTGGATAGAAAGAGCGATCGCTTGTAATACAGAAATTTGTTCTTCACCTGCTAATCTTTGAAGGAGAGTTTCCCATAATTGGGCTGCGGCTTTTTGGTTTAATGAAACCCGACCACCGGAATTAGGCAGACTTTGGACTGCATTCACGAATATCTGACAAGCACGGACACCCGGATCTGTCGGATCTTCTGCCTCTACAAAACGGCTAAATAATGGATAACTTAACGTAGAGAGAGCATCTACCCAAGGTAATGTTTCTACTTCAGGTTCCATATTCACGTCGTCAAAATGCTTGCCAAATTTGCGCCGAACTTCATTGAATGCTTGTTTGTTATCTAGTCTCTTCCAACAGTGCAGCAACATTCCATAAACTTCTTCATACCGACATCCATTTTCTATCGCTTGGGTCAGCAGTGCGATCGCTTCATCATAATTTTCTTCTCCTACTTCAATTAACCCCTTGCGTCCCAGCACTTCTGGCGATGTCGGACAGATCCGTTCTGCTTGTTGCACAGATCCTAAAGCTGCACGTTGACGATCTATTGCCATGTAAGCATCTGCCATCCAGCAGTGGAGATGTGCTTGGGTCGCTTTCAATCGTTGTCCAGGCCATTCTTGAGGTTTTCGTTTCGCTTCCTGGTCTAACCACTTCAAAAACCGTGTCAACAGCCGTGGACGTTCTTGATTGTTATCACTGGCATCGAAGACTTCTAAGAGATTGATTGCCAATTGGGGGTTAAAGGGTTGCTCTGTTAACAAAGGCTGCCAGAATCGTTCAGCACAGTTTGGTTCCCCTTGATTTAGTGCTTGTTGTCCGGCTAGGGTCAATAGTAGTGGACGGATAATTTCTAGTTCTGGAAAACGTACGGAACGTCGCTCCATCTTCAATAGCAAATGGGTGGCATCATAGTGATCTCCTTGGTCAATCAGTTCCAGCATTTGCAATACTGATAATGCCTCTTGGATATTTTTATCTACTGTTATTCGTGGATTTATAGATTGGAGGAATTTTGGCGCTGTTTTTCCCTGTTGAAAAATTGCCAATCGCTCTAAAATTGGATGTTCCAAATATTTTGGTTGACCATACAAAGATGAAGATGATTTCAACCCCAAAAGATTAGCTGTAGCATTCCAATTGCCACTGACTTGTTGAGCATAAACAATCCAAGCTATGGGCAAGTCTCCATCGGTGACGGCTCGCTTAATTTTCTGAAAAGCTGTCAAAGCTGCTTCTGGTTGCTCATTTTTGAGTGCCAGAACACCTCGTACCCAGTGGAGTTGATTAGCACTAAAGCGTTTAGATTGTTCCTGAATTAATTGCTCAACTGTAGCGGTATCTCCTTTGAGTAACAAGAGTTTTAGGTAAGAGATGCTGTACTCTTTCGGTAGATTATCTGCCTCAAAGGCATTTTTAAGCAATTTTAGTGCCGTATCTAATTGCTTTAACTCCAGCAAACATCTAGCTTGCCAGTAATGAACTTCTCCCACCAAACCAAATTCTAGAGCGCGGGTAAAGGATTTTTCTGCCTGTTTAAAATCTTGCTTTTGAAATTCTTGCTGACCCCGTAGCAACCAAATTTCTGATTCTGGGGGAGTAAATTCAATATTAGGCTGCAAACGCTGATTTTTCTTAATTTCTTCCAATACTTGCCGATATTTTTTTTGGTTCAGCAATTCTTGTAGTTGCTGCTGGAAAGAGTTTTCCGCAACTTTTGTCTCTGTACTAGAGACCTGTGGTTGTGAGTGCTGTTTAGACTTATTTTTAACCACTCGGCTTTCTTCCTAATTGTTTTTTGATTTTTACCCTGATAGTTAAGGGCGGCTCCAACTACTGTCTTAATTTCTATATTATAGCGGTTCTCGGTTGAGTAAGATACAAGAACCCCACCCCCAACTCCCTTCCCGCAAGCGAGGAGGGGGATTATGATGTATCTCATTCAAGTGCATACTGCTATAGTAGGCAGTTCGCATTAATGTTACAACTCGCTGTAACATTTTCCTTTCAGAGAGTATTTGCAAAGTTTTCAGGTGCCAAAACTTATGTAATTTAGCGCAACCTGATCCAGGTTAGGACGGTTAGTACATTCATAAATTCATATTTAAGCACGCAAAATAAATAAAGTATGCTTTCTTACTACTACTCTCTCCGTGCGGATTACCATCTGGTTTTAGTATATATTGAGAGAGATTTTTTACCAATTTTCAGACTTTTCCATATCTTCCTATGCGAAAATTGCATGACTTAATTGTCATTAATGATATTAATATTAATGATATAGCTTTGCAGAAAACACATATTACCACTGAATTAAGTTAATGATTTATGGGGTATTATATGAGTTATTATATTAACGCCAATATATTGCGCTCAAACCAAACAGGAGAAACTGCTGTTGCCATTAGGTAATCATCAAAAAAATGACGAGTCCACACATTAAAACTTACTACCGGGAATACAGGTGAAGGCAAAGCAGTTAATAACCCAGATGACAAATTTATCATCGGGAATCTTGGGCAAAATGGCCAGCAACGATAAACCCTTTTATCGTCGTTTTTGGTTTTGGGCTGGGTTGAGTGTTGGTAGTGGGATCATGGCTTTCCATTACACAATCTTAGAAATAGATAGAAGTTTACCGGATCAGTCCGCACTCAGGGCATTGGTGCGAGAGCAAACACTAACAATTAAAGCTGCTGATGGTAGTGTGCTACAACAGCAGGGAGAAGTAACCAGAGAAGCACTGAAAATAGCACAAATACCAGATATTTTAAAGAAAGCTTTTATTGCTTCAGAAGACAGAAGATTTCATGAACACAATGGATTTGATCCCCAGGGAATTGCTAGAGCAGTTATTAATAATTTGCGATCGCAAAATGTGGTAGAAGGTGGTAGTACCATCACCCAACAAGTAGCGCGAATTCTCTTCCTCAAACAAGAAAAAACCTTTTGGCGTAAACTCAAAGAAGTTCGGTTATCCCAAAAAATAGAACAGGAATTGACTAAAGATCAAATTCTAGAACGTTATTTAAATCTCGTATATTTAGGCTCTGGGGCTTACGGTGTCGGTGATGCAGCTTGGGTATACTTTAGTAAAACTGTAGATCAACTGACTTTATCAGAAATGGCCACCTTAGCTGGTTTAGCTCCTGCACCTAACGTCTACGCCCCCGACAAAAACCCCAAAATAGCTACAGAACGGCGAAATCTGGTATTACAACGGATGGAAGAAGATGGAGTCATTACACCAGCCGAAAAACAAACCGCTACCCAGGAAGCATTAGTAGTTAATAGTAGTTTACCCAAACGGTTACAAGTTGATTTTCCCTATTTTACTACCTACGTGCAAAAAGAATTGCCAAAGCACGTTTCCTCTGATGTTTTAGCTGTTGGTGGTTTAGTCATAGAAACAACCTTAAACCCAACTGAGCAAAAAGCCGCAGAAGCCGCAGTTGCAAAAATCTTGAAAAATGAAGGCCGTTGGCAAAACTTTAAACAAGCGGCCATGGTTGCCATAGATCCTCGTAATGGAGAAATTCAGGCAATGGTAGGTGGTAAAGACTTTGGCAAAAACCAGTTTAATCGTGTCACACAAGCCCAACGTCAACCAGGATCAACTTTTAAAGGTTTCGTCTATGCTACAGCGATCGCTACTGGTAAAAGTCCCTACGATAGCTATTTAGATGAACCTTTCTCAATAGATGGTTATGAGCCAAAAAACTCCCATGATAAATTTTATGGTTGGTTAAATATCAGAGATGCTCTCACCAAATCTATTAATACAATTGCGCTAAAAGTATTAATAGAAACAGGTTTTGCACCCACTATTCAACTTGCCCACGATATGGGTATTAAGTCAGAACTCAAACCTAACTATTCCTTAGCTCTTGGTTCTAATGAAGTCAACTTGCTAGAATTAACCAACGCCTATGGTACATTCGCTAACCAGGGAAATTATATAGAGGCTCATGGCATTCGTCGCATCCTTAACCGCGAAGGAGATGTAATTTGGTCAGCTAAATATGAACCTAAGCAAGTTTTAGATGCTGATAGTAGCGCTATCATGAGTTGGATGTTACGAAATGTTGTTACCGATGGTACTGGTGCTGCTGCTCAATTAGATGATAGACAAGTTGCTGGCAAAACAGGCACTACTGATGAATCCCGTGACTTATGGTTTATTGGTTATATTCCCCAATTAGTCGCCGGTGTATGGTTAGGGAATGACGATAACACCCCTACCTATGGTAACAGTGGTAGTGCGGCTTATGCCTGGCATGAATTTATGAAAGCAGCAGTAGAGGGAATGCCTGTAGAAAAGTTTCCTCCCCGGCCTAAATTAGAAGATCGCAAAGGGACTATTAAAGCCGAACCTCTCAAACCGAAAAGAATTATTCATAAATCTGTTGATGATAATAATCAAAAATCAGATGGTGATAATAGCGACAATTCCGATGACTCAAGTAGACGCAGACGACGCTATAGTCAATCGGAAGATTCTTCAGAAAATAGACCAAGACGCAGACGACGCTATAGTGAGGAAAATAATGATACATCTTCTTCTACCTCTGGCAGACGACGACGGAAACGCAACGAAAAATCTAATAGCGACTCTACTCCTCAATCATCTCGTTCACGACGTAGCCGCAGCGAAGAATCACGCCCTTCCAAATCATCATCTTCAGAAAATAATGGTTCCCAAGGGTCTTCATCATCAGAACCTTCTTGGAGAGAAAGACTCAAACCTAGTTCTTCAGGAGAATAATTGATGTTATACCTTTTAATTCAGTAAAGATTTTTCCTAAGGTAGATGCGAATGATATGCTGAGTTTATACTTTGTTAAGAAGTGTAACCTAATCTTAGGCGAAATTTACTCATGAGTTATTTATTACTGCAAGTCCCAGTGCAAGATGTTGGCAACCACTTTCCCTTAGCTTTTACTCTGGTATACGTAGTGGGTTTTATCGCTGCTATTACCATTGGTTCAATTGCTTGGTACAACTCCAAACGTCCCCCTGGTTGGGAAAATAAGGAACGTCCTGATATTATCCCTAAAGTTGAAAAGGAATAAATTTGGTGATTGGTGATTGGGAAAATTTTATTACCAATTACCAATTACCAATTACCAATTACCAATTACTTAATTTTGTACGTCAACCCAACGATGGTAAAGCGTTTGAATTTTTTTAAGTAGTATAGTATGCGCTCCTTGGTTCGCTTCACTAGACTTGCTTAACTCTGTCAATTGACTGAGAAGTCTTGCTTCTTCAATGGCTACATCACCGTCACTATAAATTAAGCCACTGATAGCTTCAATTAAATCCTCATAATCTTCCTGTGTCGGGCGATCGCCTAAATACTCTTTCACCCATTGATAACATTCATCTGGTTTAACTGGTACTAATTCATACAACCAAGGCTTAATTTCTGGATCATGAGCTAAACCTTTAGCTTGAGCTATTTCCCGCAGATATTGCCGTTCTTCCGGCTGGATTTTGCCATCAATCCAAGCTGCTCCAATCAGGATTTTTACGAGGTTTTTCACATGAGAACTATTAATCATCACTGCCTCCTCTGGTAGATTCGGACTGTGATTAAATCTTACAATCACTCTTGGTATTCACTCGGAATCATTAGTTTTTCTTAAGCACACCATAAAAAAGCCATCCATATCCTGTTGGTGAGGCCAAACTTTTAACCAATCAGAAGCACCACTATCAATTAAATTAAAAGGATGTGGATCTATTTGCCAGTCGGGATTTGCTGCTAAAAACTCCGAAATTATCTGTTCATTTTCCGCTGGGTGCAATGTACAAGTTGCATAAACTAAAACCCCACCAGTCTTGACAAAAGTTGCATTATGTGATAGTAATTCTTTCTGTAATTGGGAAAGTTTCTGTACAGAATCCGGTGTCTGTCGCCAACGCGCATCGGCGTGACGGTGCATAGTTCCCAAACCGGAACAAGGGGCATCAAGTAATACCCGGTCAGCAGTCTGGTAGAATTGCGGTAAGTTGCGGCTATCCCCTGTAAAAATTTCGATAGATTGTAAATGCAGACGTTGGGCATTTTCCTTTAATTTACGCAATCGAGAAGCAGTTTGATCACAGGCATAAATTTTGCCCTTATCTCCCATTAATTCAGCAATATGGGTGGTTTTTCCCCCTGGTGCTGCACAAACATCAATCACCACATCTCTTGGTTGCGGGTCAAGCAAATGACCAACTAACTGGGCACTACTATCTTGAACAGTCCACCAACCTTCACGGAAACCAGGTAAATGAGGAATTGCACCATTATTACCAATTAATCGTAAAGCTTGGGGTAAATGGGGAATCCGTTTCACTAAAACACCAGCAGATTCAAAAGCTGATTCTACTTCTTCTAAAGAACTTCTGAGAATATTAACTCGTAAATCAATTGTCGGGGTTTGATTCATCCAAATACAGAGTTTTTCTGTTTCTTCAAAACCTAATTCTTTTAACCAAACTTCAATTATCCAATCTGGAAAACTGTGGATAATTCCCAATCTCTCTACAGGATTTTCTGGTAACTGTAATGGTTCTGAGGACTTTTCTGTAAGTCGAAGATATTGACGTAATAACCCATTGACAAAACCTGTTAAACCTGGAAAACCATTTTCCTTTGCTAATTCGACGGTGGTATTTACAGCCGCAGAAACGGGAATTCTTTCTTGATAACGCAGTTGGTAAAAACCGAGATGTAAAATGGTGCGGAGGTCTTTTGGTTGTTGGTCGGTTCTCTTGGTAGCTAGTTGGTCAATGATAGCATTTAGGGTGCGTTGTCTTCGCACGCTTCCATAGACTAATTCTGTCATTAAACGGCGGTCATTGTCGGGTAATTTATACTTTTGTAATACTCTATCTAAAGCGACATCAGTATAAGCTCCTTTATGAACTTCTTTGAGGGCAATAAATGCTAGTTGGCGGGGGGTGTAGCTACTCACGAATATCCTGATACATATAAATTTTCTGTAGGGGTTTAGCAATGCTAAACCCTCAACCATATATTTGTATCATTATTAAAGTGAAATGGTATTAGTCATGGAAGGTAAATATTTATCTCAATCAATATAAACCTCAACAAGATTAGTAAACACAGTGTGATATATTGCCATCGAGTGGGTTATACTAAAGCTAACCCACCTGACAGTTTTCACATTAAATTGGTATTAAAGATCCATATAAGGATCTCTATTACTAACTTCAAATTCACAAGCTCTAGAAACCACATCTGGGGGTAATTTATCAAAACTAATTAATGGCAAATAATCAGGATTATCTATGAGTTCTTTAGCTAATAAATAACCTGTAATTGTCCAAGTTTGATATTTTCTAGCTTGTTTACCAATTAATCTCCCTTTTTTACCATCATAATATTCTGGCCATTCATCTTCACTGAGTCTAGTTTTAGCAATTTCAATGGCTTTTTCTGCTAATTGTGGTTTTTTGGTTTTCACTGCTGCTGCTGCTAACATCCACATTAAAACAGGCCAACTTCCAGCATTATGATATGACCAAGGAATGTTTTTAGGATCACATCCTGTAACTACTCGATATTCTTCACCTTGTAAGGCAGGATAACAGATTTTCATGGGCATATCTGCTACTAAATCTTCCCATCTTTTTTCAATCAGAGTCATAATTGCTTGAGATTGTTCTTCTGTAGATAAATCAGAAATGACAGCCATCAAATTTCCGAGAGTGAAGAACCGGGTATCCATTTGTGATGGTCCAACATTTCCGGCAAAATAACCACCTTTTTTGGGTAGCCATTTATCTAATTCATAATAAGGTAAAGAATCTGCATAAATATTGAAAAGATTGACAGCAGCTTTTCCGTATTCTTCACCTTTGAAACGATAAATTGCATTGAGTCGAGTAATATCTATCCAATAATGTTGACGAATATGTCCACATAATAAAGGTAAGCGGTTATCAATTGCTTCCACAATATCCTGATTACCTTGACAAACTAGGAGTTCCCGCGCTGCACGTAAAGCCGCAAAAAATAGAACTTGGATTTCTAAAGGATGTCCATAAATACCCATGCGTCTATCTATCATACACGCACCATCAGGAACTAATAATGTTGGGTACATATCAAACCGATTTGCCAAACAAATATCCATAATTAACCTAATTCCTGTTTGGAATTCCGGTTGATAAGCAAGGGAAGGATCTTTTGTGGCAACTACATAAGCCCGTAATAAAATTAACCACCATAAACAAGAATCCACAGGTGTGACTCTGGCAATTGCGTGTTCACCGAAATCAGCTTCTAAAAATTCTTCCCCATTGGCAGAAACAACTTTGAAACTGGCAGGAATCAAGCCTCTACCGGGTTTGTAGGCATCTAATGCCTTTTCTTTTGGCTGTAATTTTAATGTTTCCTCTAGGAAATTTTTAACAATATCTGTTCTGCCTTTAATCAAAAAAATTAAAGCAGAAGAAACAAAATCTCGGATAAAACATTGGTCATAATTTAGTGCTTCTACTGATGAATCATAAGCTGCTACAGTGCCGACAGGTTGACCTTTGTAATAGAGAATTGAATTCTCTAATGCTTGCCACGCTTCATTTTCTATATTATTACTTGTCTCTAATTTGTTTAGTTGCATTACTAGACTAACTCCATTTAGATAGTAGATTTGTTGGGAGTAGATGCACTTTTAATTATTATTTATGCCATTTTCATCATAACTTTGAAATAGCAAATATCAATCCAGTCAAAATACTAAAAATCCTTCAATATGGCATTGCTGCGAAATATGATGCAGCTTTTTTCATGAGTAAAAATATACGTCCTTGTATTTGCAGAATTACCTGACCATAGTATATATACTTAATCAGAAATTGGCTATTGAAATGACGAAATATATTATTCCCCTACAAATTAACAATTTATAACCTTTTTTTAGAATATGCAATATAAACAATTAAAAAATCGCAGGATTAATACTAATGAAAGGATACAAGGATAAAGCAAAAGCTAAACCCCTACGGACTCACTAAATTATGTTTAATTGCTGTTGAAACTTTTGATATGCCTGATTAACTGCTTGCATGGCAGTTTTAGCACTAACAGTAGGGTTAATATCAGGGTGATACAATCTAGCTAATCTCAGATAGGCAAGTTTGACATCTTTGGGGTGAGTTTTGGGTTCTACATCTAAAATTTCCCACCATTCCCCAGTTAGGGGTGGTAAATCAGCACTGTTGTGAACTTGTCGCCAAATTTTGATAGTTCCACCTTTACCACCACTAATAAATAGTTTACCATCTGCACTAAAAGCTAGGGGACAAAATCCAGAAAGATTTTCTAATAATTCTCCAGTTTGAATATGCCAAAGTTTGATAGTGCCATCTTGACTACTACTAGCAATAATTTTACCATCTGGGTGAATAGCCAGAGCAGAAATAGCTGTTAAGTGTGCCTCAAGTGTATAATTTAATTCCCCAGTATAGAGATTCCAAAATTTAATTATACCATCGGCACTGCCACTAATTAAAGTTTGATGATCGGGAGCGATTACTAGGTCACGCTTCGCTATCGCTAATGTATTTACTGCTGCTAAATGTTGGTTAATAATATAACGAGTTTCACCAGTTTGTAAATTCCAAATTCTGATAGTTTTATCAGCACTACCACTAACAAGAGTTGTATTGTCAGAACTAATAGCTATAGATAAAACTGCGTCTGTATGTCCATTTAAAGTGTGTTTAACTGTTCCGGTATAGCTTCCCCAAATTCTAATAGTTTTATCCATACTAGCACTAACAATAATATTACCATTAGGACTATAAACAAGTGCATTGACAAAACCATTATGACTATAGGGAGAATTTAAATAAGGGTAGTGGTAAATATGTAGTGAAATCTCATATTTTCCAACTTAAATTATTCATTT